>NZ_JBHYZP010000009.1:0-202260 GCF_042752355.1 Streptomyces sp. NPDC059255 | reverse complement strand
ACAACCCGGCTCACCCCGCCCCTGATCGGCGCCGGGGGCGCGCCCGCGCCGTCGCCGGCTCTCGCCGGCGACCAGCACGTCACCGATCACCCCCGGGACTCGCATGTCAGCGTCGAAACCCAGGACGTCCACGTCACCTGACGCCCCAGCCGTCCGACCGGCGGTACAACAGCGGAGAGGGCCGAGCTGCGCGCTCGGCCCTCTCCGCTGTCGCCGTCGCCGGCCGGTCAGGTGTCGAGGGCCGTGCTCACCGCGCACTTCCGCACGCGGGACAGCTGGCGCGGGCTGTCCATCGCCACCTTGACCGTCGCCGTCTCGCCGCTCTCCAGGTCGATCTCCGTCTCGCCGGAGTCGACGACCCGGCCGGTGGCGTCCGTGAACGTCACGTCGATGTCGTAGCGGTCGGCCGCCCCCACCGGGGTCTCCACCCGTACGGTCGCGTACGTGACCGCCTTGCGCTTGCCCTTCGCCGGGCGGACGCAGGTGACGATCCGCGCCTCGACGCCGTCCGCGGTCCCCGTGACGGCGGGCGTCGGCGTCGGGTCGTCGTAACTGCCGCCGGACGAGCTGTCATCGTCGTCGTAGGCGTTGTGGTGGGAGCCCGAGTTGTACCCCGACGACCCGTTGCTCTTCTTCGAGTTCGAGCAGCCGCCGCCGCTGCTGCTACTACTGCTCGACTTCCCCTTGCTTCCGCTGCCCCGCTTGCCGGCCTTGGACGAGGAGAACCCCGTCAGAGCCAGCACCACCACGACCAGTACGGCCGCGAACTTCAGACGTCGACGCATCAAGGCCGAGTCACTCCCCCCGTTGGAAACGTACAACTACTCAGCACCGCTCGGCGGCCCCCAGGGGCCCCATGGAGCGGGGCTCGCATGAACCTGCCAAGTGCGCGCGACAGGGTAGCAGCGCGTACGGACAGCCGCAGGCGCCACATGGCGCACACCAGGCACCCGGCGTAGCGTCGGCACCTGGAGCAGGATTCCGCACAGCCAAGGAGGCCGGGCGATGGTCCGCAACATCTTCGGTTCGATCCTCGCTCTCGCGGGGGCAGCGGCCGCCGTCTTCGGGCCGTTCCACGCCTGGTACGACGGGCGGGCCGGACGCGACTACCGCGTCGCCGATCTCTTCAACGGTGTCACCCCGAACGGGTCCGGGCTCGTCACCTCGCTCCTGCTGCCCTTCGCCTTCGCCGCCCTGGTCACCCTGGTCGGGGTGGTGGCCCGCTCCCGTCTGCTGGTGGCGCTGGCCGGACTGATCGTCCTCGGCTTCACCGTGCTGTGGATGGTGCGTCAGGGACAGGCGGCCGGCTCCCTGGCCATCAGCGGGAACGGTTCCGGTCTGGGCATCGGCGTCGCGTACACCGCGGGCGGCGGGGCGGCGCTGCTGCTGGCCGCGCTCCTGATGTCCGGCCGCCGGCGGGCCGGGCGCGACGACTGGGAGCGGGCGCCCGCACCCCAGCAGTACGAGCCGCAGCAGTACGAGCCGGGGCCTTACGAGCCCCAGCCGTACGACCCGCGGGACTACGGACAGCAGGGGCAACAGGGGTACGGGCAACAAGGGTACGGGCAGCAGGAGTACGGGCAGCGGGGCTACGAGCCCGACCCCTGGCCCGAGCCCCGGTCGCAGCAACAACAGCCGCAGCAACAGCAGCCGCACGACGGCGACACGCAGTCCCTGCCCGTCACCGGCCAGTGGTACGAAGAGCCCGGCAACGACCCGCGCGGCGGCAACCGGCCCCGGAACCCCCGGGGCTACTGACACACCGGCGGCGCGGGACCGGGGCTCCTGACGCCGCCGCGGCGCGGGCTACCGCGAACCGCGTCCCGTCGCCGTCCCCTTGACCGCGTCCAGCGCGTACACGCACCGGTCCTTGCTGCACGCGTACACCACGCCCCGCCGTGCCACCGGCGACCCCGTGATCTCGCCGCCCGTCGCCAGCTTCCAGCGGAGCTGGCCGCCGCTCGCGTCCAGCGTGTACAGCACGTGGTCGGCCGAGCCGAAGTGCAGCCGCCCGTCGGCGACGACCGGGGCGCCGATCACCTCGCCGCCCGCCGCGAAGCGCCACTTGGGCGTGCCCGTGACCGCGTCCAGGGTGTACAGCGCGCTGCCGCTGCCCACATGGACATTGCCGTCGGCGACCAGGACCGGCTCGATCGACTGCCGGGACTCGGTCGCGATGCGCCAGCGGTCCTTGCCGGTGGTCGCGTCGAGCGCGTACACCGTGCCCAGGTAGTCGGCGAGGTAGACGCCGCCGCCCGTGACGGCCGGGCCCGGCGCGAAGGCCGGCGGGGAGAGGAAGACGGCGGGCGCCTCGAAGTGCCAGCGGACATGGCCGGTGGCGAGGTCGACGGAGAGCACCCGGGTGCCCGCCGCGACGTAGAGGTGACCGTCGGAGGCGGGGCTCACCCGTACGGGTACCCCGCCGCAGGAGGCCGCGTCACCGATGGGGTACGACCACCGCTCCGCGCCCGAGCGCGCGTCCAGCGCCTGGAGCCGCGCGTCCTTCCAGACGAAGACCGTGCCGTCGACGATGGTGGGGCCCGACTCCGGGGTCTCGAAGTCCGTCTGGGCGCCGGCGATCTCCCACAGCCGCTCGCCGCTGGACGCCTCCCACGCCTGGACGCCGCCGCCGCGGGTGCCGGTGACGACCGTGCCGCGGTCGACCTTGAGGGAGTACACCCACGAGGTGGTCTGGAGGCGCCAGTGCTCCGTGCCGCTGGTGCCGTCGAGCGCGTAGAGCGTCGGACCGTCCGAGGCGTGGATCCGGCCGCCGGCCACCGCCATCGCCCAGGCCACGTCCCGGGTCTTGAACTGGCGGCGCCCGCTGGCCACGTCCAGCGCGTGGACCTCGAAGGACGTGACGTAGAGCAGCTCACCGTCGACGACCGGGGTCCCCCAGACATCGTTGGACATCCGGAACCGCCAGGGCCGCCAGCGCTGGGCCTCCCCCGGCACGTCGGGCGGCTGGGTGGGCACGGGCAGCGGCGGTACGGCCGGGTGCGGCGCTGCGTGCGCCGGCTCCGCGCCGGTCAGCCCGGCGGGCGGGCGGATCCAGCCGGTGGCGGGGCCCGCGTCCGCGACGGCGTGCGTCTCCGCGACGCGCGGCCCGGGGCCGATCGGGACCGGCGCGCCCGGCAGCCGGACCGGGCTGGCGGACGGCGCGGCGGCGGGCAGGGCGGCGCCCGGTCCCACGGGCCGCGCCGCGTGCTGCCCGCCGGGCACGGCGCCCTGGGCGGCGGCGTGCGCACCGCCGTGTCCGCCGCCCTGGCTCGCCCGGCCGGCGCCGTCGGGGCGCCACGCGGCGTCCCAGTCGGGCGCCTGCGCGGGCCGCGGCGGCCGGTGCTGGGGCTGCGGCGGTACGGGAGGGGCCGCGGGGCGCGCGACGGCGGCGACCCGGCCGCCGTTGCGGCGGCGCTCGATCATCGCGGTGGCGGAATCCGGCAGCCAGGCCGAGGCCGTACCGCTGTCGTCACTGCCCGAGGCGAAGAGATGCGGGGCGAGCTGCGCCTGGAGGTCGGCGGGCGAGGGCCGCAGCCCGGCGTCCATCTGCATACAGGATTCGATGAGCGGCCTCAGCTCGTCCGGCAGCCCCTCCAGGTCCGGGCCCTCGCGCAGCAGCATGAAGACCGTCTCGACCGGGTTCGCCCCGTGGAAGGGGGCGTGTCCGGTGGCGGCGAAGACGAGGGTGGACCCGAGGGAGAAGATGTCGCTGGCCCCGGTCACGCTGCGGGAGTCCCTGGCCTGTTCGGGCGACATGTACGCGGGCGTGCCGACCGCCACGTTCGTCATGGTCAGCCGGGTGTTGGAGACACCGGAGGCGATCCCGAAGTCGATGACCCGGGGGCCGTCCTCGACCACCAGCACGTTCGACGGCTTCAGGTCGCGGTGGACGAGACTGGCGCCGTGGATCGACTGGAGGGCCTCCGCGATCCCGGCGGCCAGCCAGCGCACCGCCTGGGCCGGCATCGGACCGCACTCATTCACTATTTCTTCGAGCGAGGGCGCGGGCACATACGCCGTGGCCAGCCAGGGCACGGCGGCCCGTGGATCGGCGTCCACCACGGCAGCCGTGTAGAAGCCGCTGACGGCGCGGGCCGCCTCCACCTCGCGCGTGAAGCGGACCCGGAAGAGCTGGTCCTCGGCGAGTTCGGTACGAACGGTCTTGATCGCCACGCGGCGACCTGACGCCGATCGAGCGAGATAGACCAGCCCCATGCCGCCGGCCCCGAGCCGCCCCAGCACCTCGAAAGGGCCGATACGCCTCGGGTCGTGCTGCGTCAGCTGCTCCACTTGCCTGCCACCTCCCCGTACGGGCCACAAAGGTACGGCCCCCGTGCGCCCTGATTCTTCCTGCCGGAGGCGGCGGTTGCGAACCCGGGGGCGGATCGGGGTGTCTCGCCCCGTTCCGGACAACCACCCACATCTCCACCCGCCGCGACGCCCGCCTACCGGGGATTGTCCCCCGCATCGCCGGTCGCAGTCCCGTCACGGCCCAGGCTCCGCTACGGACAAACCCTAGGGCCTGGAGACCCTAAGTCCGTTTCCAGCCCAGCCGCCGTTTTCTGCCGGACTCGGGCTCCGATCCGGACTCGGGCTCTGATACGGATTCCGGAGCGGATTCCGTCAGGGGCGCCTCCGGCGCTTTCGGCGCGTCCGGCGCTTCCGTTTCTTCCGCCGGGCGTTCCTCCAGTACGGCGAAGGACGCACCCTGGTTGTCCACCAGGACCGCCATCCGCCCGGACGCGATGTCGAAGGGCGGCGCGGTGATCCGGCCGCCGAGCCGGACCGCCGTGCCCGAGGTCCTGTCGCAGTCGGCGACGGAGAAATAGCTCAGGAAGTGGCCGGGCAGCTCCGCGGGGAAGGCGTCCGTGATCACGCTGCGCCCGCCCACGGCGCCCGCCTCGCCCGGTGCCGCGCCCGGTGCCGCGTCCGCCGGGAACCACATGCGGAAGTCGACGCCGGAGCCCCCACCGCCGGAGGCGTCCGCGCCGGGGACGTCCGCGCCCCGGAAGCCGAAGACGCTCTCGTAGAAGGGGTCCACCCGCGCCTTGTCCCTTGTGTAGACCTCCGTCCAGCAGAAGGATCCCGGCAGGCCCTTCTTCTCGAACCCCGCCTCGTCGCCCGCCTGCCAGAGCCCGAAGACCGCGCCGGCCGGATCCGCCGCCTGGGCCATGACGCCGGACCGCCCCACCGCCACGGGCTCCCGGACGAGCTGACCGCCCGCCTCCCTGATCCGCCGGCTGAGCGCGACGGCGTCGTCGGTGGCGAAGTAGACGCCCCAGACCGTGGGCATCCTGCCGTCCCGCTTGGCGACCAGCCCCGCGACCCGCTTCCCGTCGCTGAACGCCTCCGTGTAGTGCCCGCGCTCGGCCCCGGCGGCCCGGCCGAAGGTCCAGCCGAACAGCTCCCCGTAGAAGCGCTTGCCCGCCTCCAGATCGGGGAGCGACACATCCACCCAGCACGGCGTGCCCTCCGCGAATGCGGCCATGGACCGGATCCTTCCCTGTGCACGGGCGTGTGGCGCCCGTCACAGCAAAGCTAATGCGGATTGGCCGGAAATGCAGCGGATGAAATCGAACAATTGGTTCATTGTCCCAGGGTGAAGCCGTCGCCACCCCGAGTTATCCACCGAAGTTGTCCACAGGCTGTTGATAACACTAATCCTGTGCACAACCTGGGGACCGGCCCCCGCGGTCCCGTGCGGGAGATGGCCGGTTCCCCATTTGCACTCGGCCAAATCGCGCTCCGATCACCCCTCGGTAAGCTGACGGCATGACAGGACAAGTGCGCACCGTCGACGGCCGCGTGGCTGGTCGACGCGGACAGGCGACGCGGCAGAAGCTGCTCGACTGTCTCGGCGAGATGCTCAGCTCCTCGCCGTACCGGGACGTGAAAGTCATCGACGTCGCCCGCAGGGCGGGCACTTCACCCGCGACGTTCTACCAGTACTTCCCGGACGTCGAGGGCGCGGTCCTCGAAATCGCCGAGGAAATGGCCAAGGAGGGCACCGGGTTGACCGGGCTGGTCTCCGGCCGCTCCTGGATCGGCAAGGCCGGGTGGCAGACGTCGGAGGAGCTTGTCGAGGGGTTCCTCGATTTCTGGCGCAAACACGACGCGATCCTCCGGGTGGTGGACCTGGGCGCGGCGGAGGGCGACAAGCGGTTCAACAAGATCCGCCTGAAGATCCTCAACTCGGTGACCAGCTCCCTGACGGAGTCGGTGACCGAGCTCCAGTCCAAGGGCCGCGTCGACAAGGACGTCAGCCCGGCGGCGGTGGCCGGCTCGCTGGTCGTCATGCTCGCCTCGGTGGCCTCGCACCAGAAGGGCTTCCAGAGCTGGGGCGTGAAGCAGGCCGAACTGAAGCCCAATCTCGCCCTGTTGGTCCACCTCGGCATGACCGGCAAGAAGCCCACGAAGTAGCGCGCCGAAACGATCCGGCAATCCACCCCATGGGCGGCACCGACACCGGCCACGGCCACCCCCAGGAATCCTTTCGCACCCTCCTGCACGCCCAGCGCGTCTGGGACACGGGCGGCGCCCCACTGCCCGCCTTCGACCCGGCCACGGCGCCCGCCGACCCGCTGACACTCTTCCACCGGTGGTTCACGCAGGCGGTGGCCGCGCACCAGCCCGAGCCGCACACGATGACGCTCGCGACCGCCGACGAGCAGGGCCGTCCGGACGTCCGGACACTGATGCTGCACGACGCCGACGACCACGGATGGCACTTCGCCTCCCACGCCACCAGCCGCAAGGGCCGCCACCTCACGGCCCGCCCCGAGGCCGCCCTCGGCTTCTACTGGCCCACGCAGGCCAGGGCCGTACGCCTCAGAGGCCCGGTGCGGACCGCGACCCCGCGGGCGAGCAGCGCCGACCTCCACGCCCGCTCGACGGGCGCGCTCGCCTCGGCCCTGGTGGGCCGCCAGAGCGACGTACTCGCCTCGCCGGAGGAACTGGCGGAAGCGAGCCGAACGGCCTGGGAACAGGCCTGCCGCGCCCCGTTCACCGAGGCCCCCACCTGGACGGCGTACATCCTCGTCCCGGACGAGGTCGAGTTCTTCCAGGGCGAGGAACACCGCCGCCACGTACGCCTCCGCTACCGCCACCCCACCGAGAGCCCCCGGCCCGGCACATCGGTACGCGAGTTCGCCTGGGTACGCGAACTGCTGTGGCCCTGACGCCCCACCCCGCGATTGGTGCCTCCGGTGGGTGGTCGGTTGCCGTGCGGCGGGCGTGATCGATTCGCAACCGGTTTCCTTCTTGACCGGCACCCAACAAGTGGGCAGCCAATTACGCTCAGGTTTCATGTGTGCAGATTTCGACCTCGCCGATGAACGACCTGTGTACGTCGTCGGAGGCGGCCCGGGCGGGCTCGCCGTCGCCGCCGTCCTGCGCCAACAGGGCGTACGAGCAGTCGTCCTGGAGAAGTCGGGGGCCGTCGGGGCGTCCTGGCGCGGCCACTACGAGCGGCTGCGGCTGCACACCACGCGAGCCCGGTCCGGGCTGCCGGGGCTCAAGATGCCGCGCTCCTTCGGGCGTTGGGTGGCGCGCGCCGATGTGGTGCGGTACCTGGACGTGTACGCGGCCCACCACAAGCTGGAGATCGTCACCGGCGTGGAGGTCACCCGGATCGACCGCTCCCCCGACGGCGCCGGCTGGCTGCTGCGCGCCTCGGGCGGACGGGAGCTGACCGGGCGCGCGGTCGTCGTGGCCACCGGGTTCAACCACACCCCCCGCGTGCCCTCCTGGCCGGGCCGGGAGGCGTACGAGGAGGCCGGCGGGGCGCTGCTGCACGCCGCCGCGTACCGCAACGCCGCGCCGTACGCCGGGAAGGACGTCCTGGTCGTCGGCGTCGGCAACACGGGCGCGGAGATAGCCGTCGACCTCGCCGAGGGCGGCGCGGCGCGCGTACGCCTCGCCATCAGGACCGTTCCGCACATCCTGCGCCGCTCCACGCTGGGCTGGCCCGCGCAGCTGACCGGGATCCTGGTGCGCCGGCTGCCGACCCGGCTGGTCGACGCGGCGGCCGCCGTCCTGGCCCGGGTCGCCGTCCCCGACCTGGCCGCGCAGGGGCTGCCCCGCCCGGACACGGGGCTCTACTCACGGGCGCGTGAGGGCGCGATCCCGGTGCAGGACGTGGGCCTGATCAAGGCCGTACGGAAAGGGAGAGTCGAGCCGGTGGCGGCGGTGGAGTCCTTCGAGGGGAACGGGATCGTCCTGGCGGACGGCTCGCGGATCACCCCCGAGGCCGTCATCGCCGCGACCGGCTACCACCGCGCGCTGGAGGGCCTGGTGGGCCATCTGGGCGTGCTGGACGCCCGGGGCCGCCCGGTGACGCACGGCCGCCGGACCCCGAAGCAGGCGCCCGGTCTGTACTTCACCGGCTTCACCAACCCCATCAGCGGCAGCTTGCGCGAGATGGCCCTCGACGCGCACCGGATCGGGAAGGCGATCGCCCGCCGGAGCCGGGCCCGGAATCGGCAGAAGGGCGCTACGCCGCCTTCCGTCCGCGCCTGATCACCAGCGCCATCAGCGCCGCCACCGCACACAGCGCGCCCGAGGCGTACCAGATCACGTCGTACGAGCCGAAGACGTCCCGCGTCACACCGCCCGCGAAGGCGACGACCGCCGCCCCGACCTGGTGCGAGGCGAGGACCCAGCCGAAGACGATCGCACTGTCCTCGCCGTAGTGCTCCCGGCAGAGAGCCATCGTCGGCGGGACCGTGGCGACCCAGTCCAGCCCGTAGAACACGATGAAGAGGACCATCGACGGGTCCGTCGGCTGGACGGCCGGCGCCAGCAGCATCGGCAGGAAGAGCAGCGAGACGCCGCGCAGCGCGTAGTAGACCGCGAGCAGGCGGCGCGCCTCGTAGCGGTCGGTGAACCAGCCCGAGGCGATCGTGCCGACGACGTCGAAGACACCGATCACCGCGAGCAGCGACGCGGCGGCCGTGATCGGCATGCCGTGGTCGTGCGCGGCCGGTACGAAATGGGTCTTGACCAAGCCGTTGGTCGAGGCGCCGCAGATCGCGAACGTACCGGCGAGCAGCCAGAACGGCCCCGTGCGCGCCGCCGACGCCAGCACCGACAGCGCGCGCCGCGCGGCGCCCCGCACCGGTGCGGGCTTGGGGGCGAACTCCGGTGCCCCGTACGCGGACAGGCCCACGTCGGCCGGGTGGTCGCGCAGCAGCAGCCAGACGAACGGGACCACGGCGAGCGCGGTCAGCGAGACGGTGACGGCGGCCGGGCGCCAGCCGTGCGCCTCGACGAGCCAGGACAGCAGCGGCAGGAAGACCAGCTGCCCGGAGGCGCCCGCGGCCGTCAGGATGCCGGTGACCAGCCCGCGCCGGGCCACGAACCAGCGGTTGGTCACCGTCGCCGCGAAGGCGAGCGCCATCGAACCGCTGCCCAGGCCGACCAGAACGCCCCAGTACATCACCAGTTGCCAGGCGGCGGTCATCCAGACCGTCAGCACCGCGCCCGCCGAGATCATGGTCAGCGCGACGGCGACGACCTTCCGTATCCCGAAGCGGTCCATCAGGGCCGCGGCGAACGGCGCGGTCAGCCCGTACAACGCCAGGTTGACGGAGACCGCGAAGCCGATCGTGCCGCGTGACCAGTCGAACTCCGTGTGCAGCGGTTCGATCAGCAGACCGGGGAGCGAGGCGAAGGCGGCGGCGCCGATGATCGTCACGAAGGTGACGGCGGCGACGAACCACGCCCGGTGGATCCGCCCCGGCGCGCGCGGTGCAGGGGCGGGAGCAGAAGCCGGGTTGGGGACGGGGACGGGTGCGGGGGTGCCCTTCGCGCCGTCCGGGGTGAGGTCCGTTGACTGTGTCACGTCGGACAGCATCCGATGCGGGATCCGGTCGTACGAGTGGCCGGATGGACACCCTTCGCTAGGATCGGGCCATGCCTCACCCACCGCCGCACCGCCCGCACGGCCCGCACCACAGGGACCCCGCGCACCGCGTCGCCGTGCTCGCCCTCCCCGGTGTGATCCCCTTCGAGCTGGGCATCCCGCAGCGGATCTTCGGCCGCGCCCGCAGTGCCGCGAAGGAGCCGCTGTACGAGGTCGTGACCTGCACCGTTGGGGCGCCGGGCCCCGTATCCACTGACGCCGACTTCTCGATCCTCGTCGAGCACGGGCCCGAGGCGCTCGCCACCGCGGACACCGTCGTCGTACCGGCGTCGTACGAGCTCGGCCCCGTCCACACGGACGGCGTCCTCACCGAGGAGCTCGCCGCCGCCCTCGCCCATGTCCGGCCGGGCACCCGCATGGTCTCGATCTGCACCGGCGGTTACGTCCTGGCCGCCGCCGGGCTCCTCGACGGGCGGCCCGCCACCACCCACTGGTCGTCCGCCGCCCACTTCCAGCGGCTGTTCCCGCGCGTCGCGGTCGACCCCGACGTGCTGTTCATCGACGACGGCGACATCCTCACCTCGGCCGGGGTCGCCGCCGGGATCGACCTCTGCCTGCACATCGTGCGCCGCGACCACGGCACGGCGGTCGCGGGCGAGGTCGCGCGCCGGACGGTCGTGCCACCGCACCGGGACGGCGGCCAGGCACAATACATCCGGCGGCCCGTCCCCGAACCACAGGCGGCGACCACGACCGCGGCGCGCGCCTGGGCGCTCACCCGCCTCCACGAGCCCATCCAGCTACGGGACATGGCCGAGCGGGAGTCCATGTCCGTACGGACGTTCACGCGCCGGTTCCGCGAGGAGGCGGGCGTCAGTCCCGGGCAGTGGCTGGTGCGGCAGCGGGTCGAACGGGCCCGTCATCTGCTGGAGTCGACGGACCTGTCGGTCGATCAGGTGGCACGGGACTGCGGGTTCGGTACGGCGCAGTCGATGCGGCAGCATCTCCAGGCGGCGCTGGGCGTCCCGCCGACGGTGTACCGGCGTACGTTCCGGGCGGGCGCCGCCACCGGCACCGACTCCGGTGCCATGGCCGGCGACCGGCGATAGGCCCCGCCGGCCGACCGCGCCCCCGCCGACCGGCCGTGCTCCGCCGGGCGTCGGGCTACGCCGGGCGCGGGATGCCGTACGACGGCTGGTACGGCGCCGGGCCGTACCCCGCGGCGGCGCCGTAACCACCGGTGCCGGAGCCCGGGACCGGGCCGTGGGCGCTCGGTGCGCCGGACGCCTGCGACCTGCCCGGGGAGTCTTCCGCGGCGGTGTCCGGCGCGCCCCGGTCCACCTCGCACCAGATCCGCTTGCCCGCGCCTTCCGGCTGCCACCCCCACCGGTCGGCGAGGCCGTCGACCAGCTCCAGGCCACGGCCGTTGGTGTCCTCGCCGGCCGCGTGGCGGGGGCGCGGCGGGCAGGCGCTGATGTCGGCGACCTCCACCCGGACGGTGCCCGCCTCCGCCGCGCCCGAGCCGAAGAGCATCCGCAGCACGGCAGGGCAGCCGGTGTGCACCACGGCGTTCGTGACCAGCTCGGAGATGAGCAGGATCAGCGTCTCCGCGACCGGCTCGTCATCCCCCATGCCCGAACCGACGAGCCTGGATCTGGCCCATCTGCGGGCCCGCCCCACCTCCGCGGGGTCGGGCCCGATCTCCAACTGAACCTGGAGCACCTGCACCGCTCACACCATCCGAACCGGCGGACACATCGCCTCGCGCCTCGACAGGGTTCTCGACGAGATCACCGAACGTGATTCCCTTGCGAGACAGCATGGTTGACGTACAGTCACCACAACAAGCGCTTCGGGCATATTCCAGCGCGAAGGAGTAGGCGTGGTGCATACTGTGCGACGCACGCTGAGGGGAGTCGAACACCGGCGCGCACGGCGCACTCGCGGCGCCCGAGCGGCGCACACACCCGACGCGGGCACCGCCGTAACGGCACCACCGCGCGCTTCGCGCCTCACTACCTCTCGCACCCGACGGAGCGTACCGGAGCCGGGTCACGACTCCGGCGCGTGACGGCGAACCGTAAGGACACAACCCGGTATCGACCGCGCCGGCCGCCCTCCCGCCACGCACGGTGACGCATCAGAGGGCTGAGGCCAACGCTTTCCGTACGGTCGGATCCGGGCGCGCCCCGGCCCGATCAGGGTTCCGGCGTCACGTAGTACGCGGCGAACCCCTTCAGGATCTCCGCCTCACCGATCCGCCCGTCGCCGTCCGCGTCCAGCTCGCGGGCGACCCGCACCGCCGCCTCGGGCTCGACGCCCAGCACCCGCAGCGCCCGCTCGGCCGCCGCCGGGGTCACGGTGCGGCCGTCGCCGGATGCCGCGCCGGCCCCGCCCGCGACCGCGATCGCCGCGCTCAGGAACGGCCGGGCGATCTCCGCGAACCGCTCCGGGTTGTCACGCAGCCGCTTCACCGCGCCGGTGACGAACTCCTGGCGGCTGACCCGCTGATCACCGTCCACGTCCGCGATCCCGGCCATCCCCTGCCAGAACGCCTCGGCCCCGCTGTAGAGCGCCTGCCCCTTGTCGGAGCGGGCGGTCGTGCCGAACTCGGCGAGCAGCGCCGCCGCGGCCCCGCTGAAGTCCTCCCGGTCGATGTAACCGCTGCCGTCCTGGTCGAATGCCGCGAACCTGGAGGCGATCTTGCCCTCGTATTCTGCGCTGTCCATGCCCGGAGCGTACGACGACCGAGGGGCGCCGTGTGCCCGCTTGCCCGGAAGCCGTACGGAGAAAGCGCAGTTGACGCGGGCGCGGAGGGGTACGGAGGCCACGCCGAAGGGCACCGGCGCCACTACGCCGACAGCGGCTGCGCGTCGACGTCGACGGCGCTCGGCACATCGGGAAAGACCTCGAACAGCCGGCGTACGCCCAGCGCCGCGAGGACGCGGTTGACGTGCGAGCCCTCCTCCGAGCCCCGCGCGGGCAGGATGAGGCGGAGGCTGCCCCGGCAGGAGTGGAGCAGCCTGCGGGAGGCGATCAGGACGCCGACACCGCTGGAATCGCAGAAGAACACCTGCGAGAGATCGAGCACCAGTGCGTGCTGTCCCTCGGCCACCGCGTCGTGGACCCGCTGACGGACCTCGGGCGAGGTCACGATGTCCAGCTCGCCGGTGATGTGCAGCACCGTCCATGCACCCCGGTCGGACTCGTTCACCTTGAGCGTCACGCGTCTGATGCCCTTCTCCTCGACGGATGGGACGATCCGGAAGTATTGCTTCCCGACCGCGCCTGCCCCTTCGCCACGAGCCGAAACGTCGCAGGGCGCGGTAAGGGCGCACTTACCCCAAAGGGGCGTGCGCTGCCCGTGGTGCCCACTACATTCGATGGGACGGTCGAGCCCCTCACGGCCCGGACTTCGGCATCATGGTGGCGGAAGCCGGTGGCGGGGACGGACAAAGAGGCAGAGCGGACGGGCACGGGGAACCACGAGAGCCAGAGGAACAGGGCTGGGGGTCGGATGGCGAAGAACACACCGCCCCGCTGGGACCGCAGGATGCAGCAGCGGCTCGCGCGGGGTGAGGCGGCGGCGCTCGGTGAGCTCTACGACCGGTACGCGTCCCTCGTGCACAGCCTCGCCCACCGCGTGCTGGACGACGACAAGGCGGCGGACCGCGTCACCCGCGACGTATTCGGTCACGTCTGGGAAAACCCGGACACTTATGATCCCCGACAGGGCTCCCTGCGCTCCTGGGTGGCGAACGTCACACAGGAACTCGCCGTACGGCAGCTCCGCGAGACGGAGCGCGAGGCGTTCGAGGCGAGCGGCGAGGGCTCCGCGGAGGAGCTGGAGCAGAAGATCCGCCGGGCCTCGGCGGCGGCCCGGGCGGACTACATCGTCAGGTCGATGCCGAAGCCGCTGCTCAGCGCGTTGCAACTGGCGTACTTCCAGCGCCGGGACTGCCGCCAGACGGCGGAGGACCTGGGCGTCACGGAGGACGAGGCACGCCGCCGGCTGCGGCTGGGTCTGCAACTGCTCTCCACGGCCAGCAGCCGGGCCGGGGACGACCTCCCGCCGCCGGGAAACGGACGCTCGCTGTGACCGGCCCGCTGGACGGCGGCTCCCACGACGGCCGCGAACCGGACGAACCGCCGCTCTTCCTCCGGATACCCGGCCCGAGGGCGGCCGGCGACGACCTCGACCCGCCGGAGCCGGAGCCGGAGCCGGAGACCTTGTCGGAACCCGCGCCGGAACCGCCCCGGCTCAGCCACAAGGTGCTGAAGTCACTCCTCGGCGCCTGGGCGCTCTCCGCCTGCTCGGCCGCCGAGACCGGGCTCGTCGAGGACCACCTCACCGAGTGCGCGCCCTGCGCCGGTGAGGCGCTGCGGCTGCGCGACGCCGTCGGGCTGCTGCACGCCGAGGGGAACCTGGACCTCGACCCGCGGCTGCGCTCCCGTGTGCTGGAGGAGTGCCTCGGCCGCCGCCCCGCCCGCGTCCCGGTGCCCGGCTGGGCCGCCCCGTACGACGCCGAGACCGCCCGGCTCGACGCGCTGCTGCGCGACATCGGTTCCCAGGACTGGCACGCGCCCGTACGCCTCCAGTGGTTCGCGGACGACCGGACCACCTTCCGCAAGACGACGGTCGCCGGGGTCATGGGCCACCTCATGACCGTGGACGGCGTGGTCGCGGCCGCCCTCGGCCTCGACGACCCGGTCGGCCAGGGCGCGCCCGTCGACCCGACCGACCGTACGGAGACCTTCTGGCGCTCCGCCGCGCCGCCGCCCACCCGGGCGCTCCACGAGCCCTGGCGCGAGCAGAGCCACGCCCTGATCCGTACGGTCTCCTTCGCCGGCCGGGGCGTGGCCGAACTCTCCGTGACGTACGGGGAATTCGCCCTTCCGCTGCGTGACGCGCTGCTGGAGCGCGCCTTCGAGTGCTGGATCCACGGCACGGACATCGCGGAGGCGGTGGCCTATCCGTACCGGCCGCCGAGCGGGCCCCATCTCCACTCGATGATCGATCTCGGCGCGCGGCTGCTCCCGGGCGCCCTCGCGCTGCGCCGCCGGGCGGGGCTGGCCGGCCCGGCGCGGCAGCTCGTGGCGGCGGGCTCGCCCGGCCGGTCGCTGCATCTGCTGGTCGAGGGCGCGGGCGGCGGGGACTGGTACATCCCGCTGGACTCCCCGGCGGCGGTCGGCTGCCGGGAGCTGTCCGTGGGCCAGGTCGCGCTCGACGCCGTCGAGTTCTGCCAGGTGGTGGCCGGGCGTGTCTCGCCGGAGGACGCGGCGGCGGGGCAGGACGGCGACCGCGAGGCGATCAGGGACGTGCTGTTCGCGGCGGCGGCGATGAGCCGTCTCTGAGCACGGCGCACTGCTGCAGTCCGGCGTCCGAGCACGGCCCACCCTTGCCGCCCGGCGCCGGAACTCAGGCGAAGACGACCGTGCGGTGGCCGTTCAGCAGGATCCGGTGCTCCGCGTGCCACTTCACCGCGCGCGCCAGCGCCTGGCACTCCACGTCCCGGCCGATCGCCACGAGCTGCTCCGGCGTGACCTGGTGGCCGACGCGCTCGACCTCCTGCTCGATGATCGGGCCCTCGTCGAGGTCGGCGGTCACGTAGTGCGCCGTCGCGCCGATCAGCTTCACGCCCCGCGCGTGCGCCTGGTGGTACGGCTTCGCGCCCTTGAAGCTCGGCAGGAAGGAGTGGTGGATGTTGATGATCCGGCCGTTGAGCTGCTTGCACAGGTCGTCGGAGATGACCTGCATGTAGCGGGCGAGGACGACCAGCTCCACCTCCTCGGCCCGGACCAGCTCCAGCAGCTCCGCCTCCGCCGCCGCCTTCGTGTCCCTCGTCACCGGGATGTGGTGGAACGGGATGTCGTACGAGGCGGCCAGCTCGGCGAAGTCCGTGTGGTTCGAGACGACGGCCGCGATCTCCACCGGGAGCGCGCCGGTGGACGCCCGGAAGAGCAGGTCGTTCAGGCAGTGGCCGAACCTGCTGACCATGAGCAGGATCCGCATCTTCTCCTCGGGACGGTGGATCGCCCACTCCATCCGGAAGGAGTCCCCGATCGCGGCGAAGCTCGCCCGCAGCTTCTCCACGGTCACCGGCGCCTCCGCCGAGAAGTGCACCCGCATGAAGAAGAGCCCGGTGTCGTGGTCCCCGAACTGCTGGCTGTCCTCGATGTTGCAGCCGGTCATGAAGAGGTAGCTCGACACGGCGTGCACGATGCCCTGCTTGTCCGGGCAGGACAGCGTCAGCACGTACTGGTCGGTACCGTTCCGGCCGTCGGTGCCGTCCCGGCGGTCGGTGCGGCCGGACGGGGCAGGCGAGGCGGGTGGCTGCGCGGCGGTGCTCATGACCACAAAGGATCCCACATCGCCGTACCCGCTCAGCCGGAGCGCGTCATGACGCGCAGCACGTCCAGGGTCTGCGGCAGGGCGTCCGGGTCGTCCCCGTCGCCCGCCGCCAGCCGTATGTGCGCCTCGCGGGCCGCGCGGACCGCCTCGGGCCAGCCGTGGTGGTCCAGATAGGCGGAGACGGGCGCGTCGGCGCCGACCTGGTGCATGATGCGCAGCACCCGCAGCACGGCGACGTCGACGAGCGCGGCCTCGCCGGAGTCGCGGAATATCGTGCCGACGTACTTCTCGGCGGACCAGTTGTCGAGCCAGGTGTCCTCGACCAGCCGGTACACGGCGTCGGTGACGTCCCCGTACCCCTCGCGGCCGGCCAGCCAGTACTCCTGGTGGAAGACGGGATCGGAAAGCATGTGCAGCGCCGAGCGCACATTGCTGCGCCAGCGCCACCACGGCATGTCGTTGAGCGGCATGCCGCCCATGGTGGGGGAGCGACGGGCACGACGGGAAGAGTTCTCGGAACCTTGCTGCACATCACCGACTTTACGGTCCGCCGGGCGAGGTCACCCAGGGCCCCTGCTATTCACCTCTACGTCACCCACCGTTGACCCGTGCTCACTCCGCTATTACCCGTGGCGCGGAAGTGTGCATGGCTATGACCGGTCGGCGACGTTTCTCCTCCCTCCGCCCCTTCCAGTCCGGCGCGCGACATCTCTGTTCGAGAAGCACGAGAAGTAGGAACAGCACGGGCAGTACGCGGGGCACGCGCGGCACGAGAAGCGGTGCGCTGCTCGCCCTCGCCACCCTCCTCTCCGGCTGCGGTGTGCTGCCCGGGGACCCCGGCGGCTCCCGGGCGGCGGTCACCGTCATGACCTGGGCGCCGATCGGCAGCAACGCCACCAACCTGCCCGGTATGCCGGCCATGGCGCGGGCGTACGCGGCCTGGGTCAACGCCTCCGGCGGCATCGACGGCCACGAACTGCGCGTCCTGACCTGCAACGAACGCAACGACTCGGCCGGCGCGGCCGAGTGCGCCCGCCGGGCCGTGAAGGAGAAGGCGGTCGCCGTCGTCGGCTCGTACAGCCAGTTCGGCCGTGAGTTCATGGCGCCGCTGGAGGCCGCGGGCATCCCGTACATCGGCGGGTACGGCATCAGCGAGGAGGAGTTCACGAGCTTCCTCTCCTACCCCGTCAACGGCGGGGTGGCCACGCTGCTCGCGGGCAGCGGCCGGCAGGTCGCGCGCAACTGCGACCGGACGGCGCTGGTACGGCCCGACACGATCGCCGGCGACGACCTGCCCGAGCTGATGGACGCCGGGCTCGCCGAGGGCGGTCGCGGCTCCGTCTCCGACGTCCGCGCGGCGGAGGACGCCACCGACTACACCCGGCAGGCCAGGACGGCGCGCGAGCGCGCCGGGGACGGCGGCTGTGTCACGGCGGTGCTCGGCGACCGTACGGAGACCTTCTTCGACTCCTACCGCAGGCTCCCCGACGACGGCCGGAACATCCGGGTCTCCTCGGTGCTGGGCAGCGTCGACCAGTCGCTCGTCGACCGTACGGGCGGCAAGGACGGGATCTTCGAGAACGCGTACTTCACCGGCTGGTACCCGGTGGCGAACGACCCGGCGTGGGCGCAGATGCGCGGCGTGATCGACAAGTACGCCTTCGGCGACAACGACATCGACCCGGCGGACCCGGGGGCACAGACCACGTGGATCGCGTACACCGTGCTGAAGAAGGTCGTCGAGTCGATCGGCGCGGACGAGATCACCACCGGCCGGATCACGGACACCCTGGACCGGGGCCTGGAGGTGAACACCGGCGGCCTCACGCCGACCCTGCGCTGGCGGTACGAGGACATGCTCGGGACGCCGAACTTCCCCCGGATCATCAACGGGGACGTGACGTTCCAGGTGGTGCGGCAGGGGCGTCTGGTGAGCCAGCGGAAAGGATTCGTCAGCGTGGGCGAGACGCTGCTGGGGGAATCGCACCGGTAACCGTACGGGCGGGCGGGCGCGCCACTTCCCCGCCCGCCCGTACGGCCCCCGTCCCGGCGTGCTCGGCGTCAGAGCTGCGTCGGGGCGCGCTTCGTCAGGTCGTACTCCGTCGCGATGCTGTTCCACAGGCCCGACGCCTTCTGCTTCGCGGCCGTGGCCTCGCCGCTCGCGCGGTCGCCCTTGGAACGCTCTGAGGTCACCCGCGCCTGGCCGTCCTTGCACCCCTTCTTCTTCCCCACCTGCTTGGCCCACTCCGCGTAGTGGTCGTCGGCGGAGGCGGACGCCTCCCACGCGTCGGTGAGGGAGGAGGTCAGTTCGCCGTGCTGCGGCAGCTTGTCCACCGTCAGCGCGTCCAGCCGGGTCACCAGTCCCCGGCGCTGCTCGGCGGCGCCGTGCAGATCGGTGGCGGCCTGGTCGAGGTTGTCGCAGGACCTGATGGAGTTGACGGCGTTGATCACCGTCTGACGGCTGCTGCTGCTGTCCGCGAGCAGCTTGTCGAGCTCCGCCGCCTGCGTCTTCACCGGGTCCGGGGGCGCCGGGGCCTCCGACGACCCGGTGGCCTCGGGCGAGGTCGTCGCCGCCACCGTCTTGCTCTCGTCCTTGGACGTGTCGTCGCCCCCGCCACTCATCAGCGCGCCCGCGCCCAGCCCGAGCACGACGATGCCGGCGGTGACGGCGGCGATCAGCGGGGCCCGTGAGGACTTGCGGCGGCCACCACCACCGCCGTGGTCCGCGTGCGACTGCGACGGGAACGGGGCCTGGGGCCTGGCCTGGGCCTGGGGTTGCGGCTGCGGCTGGTTGCCGGCCCCGCCGCCCCGGGCGGCCCGCCGGCCGCCGACGGGCGGCGCCTGGGTCTCGATCCGGGGCATCTTCTGCGTGGACTCCGGGGCGCCCGGGCCGTCCGCGCGGAAGAGGTTGTCGAACTCGGCGGGCGGCGGGCGGTCACCGGGGGCGCCGGGCCGTACACCGTACGGAGAGGGGGCCGGGGCCCCCGCGGGGACGGGGGCGATGAACTGCGTCGCCTCCGAGTCCGAACCAGGCGCCGCCGGGACGGGCGGCAGGAACTGGGTCGCGTCGGCCGCGTTGTCCCGCGCCTCGGGCGGCAGCACCCCGGGCCCCTGCGAGGCGGGAGAGGCTGACGGGACGGCAGGAATGGGCGGGATGAACTGGGTGGCGTCGGAATCCCCCATGCCCCCCGCGGGCCCGCCGGGCACGGCGGAGACGGGCGGCAGAAACTGCGTGGCGTCCGCGCTGCCGGGCGCGGGCGCCGGCGTCTCGGCGGGCAGCGGCATCGGCTGCCCGTATCCGCCCTGCGTCCCGGAGTGCGGTTGCGGCTGCGCCTGAGGCAGCGGCTCGCCGTACTGCGGGGACGACGGGGGCTGCTGGAAGTGCGGAGGCTGCTGGAGCTGCTGGGGACTCCCATATGGCTGTGGCTCCCCGTACGGCTGCGACTCCCCGTGCGGCTGGGGCAGCGGCTGCCCCTGGGACTGCGGTACGGGCTGCCCGTACGGCTGGGGCGGGGGCTGCGGCGCGCCGTACGGAGCGCCCCCCTGTGCCCCGTACGACGGCGTGGGCTCCGGCCCGCCGTACGCACCGTAGGCTCCCTGGCCGCCCTGGGGTCCGGCCTGCGGATACGCCGGCTGGTAGGGCTGGTCGTACGGCGACGCTCCCGCCGGCGCCCCGTACCCCTGCGCCGGGCCCTGTGCGCCGTAGGGCGCATGCGGGGCGCCCGGATCCTGCCCGTACGCCTGCTGCGCCTGCTGCGGCTGCTGCGGCGGCAGCCCCCACTCCTGAGCACCCGGCGGCTGGTGCCCCGGCTGCTGGTGCCCCGGCTGCTGCGGGCCGGTCGGCGGCAGCGCGGACGGACCCCCGACAGCCTGGCCGGGCGGCGTCCGGTCGACCGAGCCGGGGATCAGGGGCGCGCTGCCGTCACTGGGCAGCACGACGCCTTCGTGCGCGGTCCGAGCGGCGGGATACTGCGGCTCATCCCCTTGTCCGCTGTGCGTCACCGGGACTCCTACGTGTGGAACGTCTGGCCTACCGAATCATCGGTTCACGCTACCGGGTGAATCGCGCCTTCGAACACGCGCGTCGGGCCGATGTCGGGCAGGTAACACCCCGGCCTGCGAAGACGCTGGTAGAAGGCGTGAAGTCGCGGACACCCCAGCTCAATTGGCCGAGGGCACGGTGTCCACACCGCGCCCCCACGACATCCCCACGCAACCCGCCGCCCGGTCCCCCACCGGGCGGCCCGGAACACCGGAGTCCCCGGGCCGGCGGTCTCAGGCCGCCTGGATCTCCAGCCGCGCCCCGAACTCCCGTACCGCGGGCTCGTCCCCGTACGGCTCCAGCCGCTGCTGGAGGTCCTCCAGATACTCCGCCCCCCGGCTGGAGCGCAGCGTCCCGAGCAACTCCACCGCGCGCGTGCCGGTCTGGCAGGCCTGCTCCACCTCACGCTGCTGGACCTGCGCCGTCGCCAGCAGGACGAGGCCGATCGCCCGGCGCCGCGCGCGCGACTCCGGATGGCCCTCCAGCGCCGCTTCCGCGTGCCGGGCCGCCGCGTCGGGGCGGCCCAGATCCCGGTAGCAGTGCGCCAGTTCGTCGGAGAGGTAGGCGTGGTCGAAGTGCTCGATCCACTCCGGGTCCTCCCCCGCGCCGTCGTCCGTGTGCTCCAGCGCCGTGATCGCCCGGCCCGCCGCGGTCTCGCAGGTACGCGTGTCCCCCATCAGCGCGTGGCCGCGCGCCTCCGCCGCGTGGAACATCGCCTGGGCGCGCGGCGACACCTGACCGCGCGTCCCCTCCTGCGCCGCCCGCGCCAACTGGGCGATCTCGCGAGGGTTTCCGAGCTGGGCGGCGAGATGGCTCATGGACGCGGCCAGGACGTACCCCCCGTACCCCCGGTCCCCCGCGGCCTGGGCGAGGCGCAGCGCCTGGATGTAGTAGCGCTGGGCGAGCCCCGGCTGGCCGGTGTCGACCGCCATGTACCCGGCCAGTTCGGTGAGCCGGGACACGGCGGCGAAGAGCCGGCGGCCGACCGTCTCCCGGTACGAGCCGGCGAGCAGCCCGGCCACCACGCTGTTCAGGTAGTGGACGACCACCGGCCGGACATGGCCGCTGCCGAAGCGGTGGTCCAGTTCGATGAGGGCGCGGGTCATCGCCCGTACCGCCTCGACGTCCGAATCCCCCACCCGGGCACCGGTGTTGCGCGCGACCGTGGAGTCCGCGCCGGTGATCAGCCAGTCTCTGCTGGGCTCGACGAGCGCCGAGGAGGCGACGGCCGAGCCGGAGAGGAAGTCGCGGCGCCCGACATCGCTGCGCCACAGCTCACAGACCTGCTCGATCGCCCCCACGACCGTCGGCGAGAACTGGAGGCCGACCCCCGAGGCGAGGTTCTTCCCGTTGGCCATACCGATCTCGTCGATCGTGACCGTACGGCCCAGCTTGCGGCCCAGCGCCTCGGCGATGATGCCCGGCGCCCGGCCGCGCGGCTGCTGGCCGCGCAGCCACCGGGCCACCGACGTCTTGTCGTAGCGCAGGTCGAGCCCGCGCTCCGCTCCCACCATGTTGACGCGCCGCGCGAGCCCGGCGTTGGAGCACCCGGCTTCCTGGATGAGCGCCTGGAGCCGTTCGTTCGGCTGACGCGCGACGAGTGGCCTGGCTGCCAATGGATACCCCCTGTGGCCGCAGTGATCAACTCTGTGAACACTGCCCGGCAAATGTGCGGAGAATGCGCATGTTCGGCAATAACGCAAATAATCTAGGTCTTTCCGGAAACCCCCGTGACCACGACCGGCCAACGGTCGTGTGCGGCCCCCCGCTGCCCCTATGGTGTCCGACCCCTGGGGGTGGTTACCCGCGTACCGCTCCACCCCTTCCCGCGCGCCCCCGTACTTGCATCCATGCGCCCCATGTGCGGGATCGAGGGGTGCGGCGCGCCGTCCCGCGCCCGTAACCCGTGCTGGTGGCGGGAGTTGTGCTCTGCGTGGAAGAGACCATTGGAGTGACGGGCGGCGCCCGGGTCCCCGGGCAGCGGGGCGACCTGCTGCTCGACAGCGCGGTGAGGTACGCGGAAGAGCGGCACTGGGACGTGTTCCCCGGCACCCGGCTGGTGCCGGTGCCCGGCGGCGAAGGGTGCTCCTGCGAGCAGGCGGGGTGCGCCGCGCCGGGGGCGCACGCGACGGGCCCCGGCTGGGCGGGGCTGGCGACGGGCAGTCCGGCGGCGGTGCGCAGGCTGTGGTCGAAGCAGCCGGGGGCGTCGGTGCTGCTGCCGACGGGGCGCGCCTTCGACGCGCTGGAGGTGTCGGAGTCGGCGGGGTTCCTGGCGCTGGCCAGGATGGAGCGGATGTCCCTGGCGCTGGGGCCGGTGACCTGCACCCCGGACCGGCGGATGGTCTTCTTCGTGCTGACGGGAGCGGCGGCGAAGGCGGACACCCTCGTACGGAAGCTGGGGTGGGACCCGGAGTCGGTGGACCTGGTGGTGCGCGGCGAGGGGCAGTACGTGGCGGCGCCGCCGACCCGGGTGGGCGGCAGGGGCGCGGTGCAGTGGGCCCGCAGACCGACGCAGGCGAACCGCTGGCTGCCGGATGTCGCGGAGCTGATCAGCCCGCTGGCGTACGCGTGCGGCCAGGACGCGGCGGCGGTACGGGCGCGGCGGCCCGGGTAGGGGTGTGCGGGTAGGGGGCCCGGGTAGGGGTGGGCGTGCGCGGCCTGGGTAGATGTGGGCGGCTTACGTAGGGTGGCCCCCGTACCCCTGATCGGGATATCAGGGGCATCGGGGATCAACGGGACACGGAAGGGTCGTGCGTCATGCCGGACCGAGCACCAGGAGAAGCGGAGGCGATCACAGGGCCCGGGGCCGAAGCGGCGGCGGAAGCGGTCGCGGGCGCCGGATCGGGGACGGAAGCGGCGGCAGAGGCCCGGACGGAGGCAGGGACCGGAGCGGTCGCAGGGGCGCCGACGGAGACGGTCGCCGGGGCGGCCGTGCGGGTCGAGGGGCTGTGGAAGCGCTTCGGCGAACAGATCGCCGTCGCGGGCATCGATCTGGAGCTGCCCGCAGGCCAGTTCATCGGGCTGGTCGGGCCGAACGGCGCGGGCAAGACCACCACCCTCTCCATGATCACCGGACTGCTCCGCCCGGACCGGGGCCGGGTCGTGGTCGCCGGACACGACGTCTGGCGGCACCCGGCCGAGGTCGCCGAGGTCAAGGCACGGATCGGTGTACTGCCGGAGGGGCTGCGGCTCTTCGAACGGCTCTCCGGGCGCGAACTCCTCGGCTACAACGGCCGCTTGCGCGGACTGCCCGGACCCGAGGTCGACAAGCGGGCCACCCAGCTCCTCGACGTGCTCGACCTCGCGGGCGCGCAGCACAAGCTCGTCGTCGACTACTCGACCGGCATGCGCAAGAAGATCGGGCTGGCGGCGGCGCTGCTCCACAACCCCCAAGTCCTCTTCCTGGACGAGCCGTTCGAGGGCGTCGATCCGGTCTCCGCGCAGACGATCCGGGGCGTCCTGGAGCGCTACACCGCCTCGGGCGCCACCGTCGTCTTCTCCAGCCATGTCATGGAGCTGGTCGAGTCGCTCTGCGACTGGGTCGCGGTGATGGCGGCGGGCCGCATCCGCGCGCACGGCACCCTCGCGCAGGTACGGGGCGACGCGCCGTCCCTCCAGAGCGCCTTCCTCGAACTCGTCGGCGCGCGGGGGCACGACGGCGGCGGGGAGCACCTCGACTGGCTGGGCGGTACGCGATGAGCGGCGCCCCGGCCGGGGTCGCGGCGGGCGGCGGGGCGGGCGCCGGTCCGGGCGGCGGTGCAGGCGCCGCACCGTCCGCGCCCGCGCTCACCCCCGTGTTCGTACGGCTCAAGCTCGCCCTGCTCCGCAACGGGCTGCGCCAGTCGTCCGGCAGGACCGCCGCGTACATCGCCTCCGTGGTCGTGGTGCTGCTGCTCGCGGCGGCGCAGTTCCTCGGCCTGGTCCTGCTGCGCGACACCGCCCACGCGGACACGGTGGTGGTGCTGCTGACCGCCGTGCTCGCCCTGGGCTGGGCGGTGATGCCGCTGTTCTTCCCGAGCGGTGACGAGACCCTGGACCCGACGCGGCTGGTGATGCTGCCGTTGCGGCCGAGCCCCCTGGTACGGGCGCTGCTGGTGGCGTCCCTGGTGGGGATCGGGCCGCTGTTCACGCTCTGCCTGCTCACCGGCTCGGCGATCGCGACGGCGCACGGCGCGGGCGCGGTGGCGGTCTCCGTCCTCGCCGTACCGCTGGCGCTGCTGGTGTGCGTCGCGCTCGCGCGGGCCGTCGCGGCGGCCAACATCCGGCTGCTGACCTCGCGCAAGGGCCGCGACCTGGCGGTGCTGAGCGGTCTGGTGATCGCCGTCGGCGTCCAGTTCGTCAACTTCGCCGCGCAGCGGCTGGGCGACGCGGGCGGCCTCGGGGCGCTCGACCCGGTGGCGGGCGCCGTCCGGTGGCTGCCGCCCGCGTCGGCGCTCGGCGCGGTCGGCTCGGTGAGCGAGGGCGCGTACGGACGGGCCGCCGCTCAACTGCTGCTGTCGGCGGGCGCGCTCGCGGCGCTGCTGTACGCGTGGCAGCGGTCGCTGACGAAGCTGATGACGGCCCCGGACGGCTCGACGCTGGGCGCCGGGCAGCCGGGCCGCAAGGAGGCGACGGCGGCGGCCCGGGGCCCGGGGCGGGTACTGGCCGGGGTGTTCCCGGAGGGTCGTACGGCCACGGTGATGAAGCGCAGCCTGCGGTACGTGTGGCGCGACCCGAAGACGAAGGCGGCGTGGGCGACCTCGCTGGCGATCGGCCTGATCGTGCCGCTGTTCAACGCGCTCCAGGGCAGGGGCACGATCTACTTCGCGTGCTTCGCGGCCGGCATGCTCGGCATCCAGATGTACAACCAGTTCGGCCAGGACACCTCGGCGTTCTGGATGGTCGCGCTGACGATCTCCTCGACGCGCGACGCCTATCTGGAACTGCGGGCGCGGGCGCTGGCCCTGCTGGTGGTCACGCTGCCGTACTCGGCGCTGGTCACCGTCGCCACGGCGGCCGTGCTGGGCAACTGGCACGCCCTGCCGGAGGCGCTCGGCCTCTCCTTCGCGCTGCTCGGCGCGATGCTGGCGACGGGCGCGGTGGCGTCGGCCCGCTTCCCGTACTCGATCCCGCAGGACAGCGGCTACAAGAACGTTGCCCCGGGCCAGGCGGGACTCGCCTGGATCTCCATCTTCGGCGGCATGCTCGGCGCGGCCCTGCTCTGCGCACCGGTGCTGGCGCTGACGATCTGGCTCCACGTCTCGGACCTGGCCGACCGCTCATGGCTCCTGCTGCCCGTAGGCACGGCGTACGGAGCCCTCATCGCCCTCGGCGGACTCCGCCTGGCGGCCCCGCAGACGGCAAGGCGCCTGCCGGAGATCCTGACGGCGGTCAGCAAGGGGTGAGGGGCGGGCCGCCCTGCCGGGCTCCTGTTGGTGCGTCTGCGGCACACGATCTTCGGGTTGCTCTAGAGTCGGGACCACCTTCCCGGTGGCGTCTCGCTGCCGGGATTTCGTGTTCTCCGGGCGGAGTTGGATCTTGTGTAAGGCACGGTTGCACGACCGGAATTCAGCGGGGCCCGTCCCTCGTATCAGCTGGGCGGCCCGGTTCCGGGAAGCAGGCGCTCCACTGACCGTCAGGTCGTACCGGCTGCACTTCACCGCCCGTCTGTTCTCCTGGACCGGCTCGGCCGTGGCGCCCATCGGTCTGGCCTTCGCTGTTCTCCAGATCGGCGGCGGGCCCGGTGCGCTGGGCGCGGTCCTCGCGGCGAGCGTCGTGCCTCAGATCCTGCTGCTGCTCGTCGGCGGGGTCGTCGCGGACCGGCTGCCCAGGGCCCGGGTCATGGTGTGGTCCAACGTCGTCTGCGCGGTCGCGGAGGCGGCGGCGATGCTGCTGCTGGTCTCGGGCACAGCCCGGGTCTGGCACCTGGTGACGATGTCAGCCGTCTGCGGGGCGGCGGGAGCCTTCTTCACGCCGGCGGCCGGGGGCATCGTCGTGGAGGTGGTTCCGTCCGAACTTCGGCACGCGGCCAACGCTCTGCTGAAGATCGGCCAGAACACGGTGAAAGTGTCCGGGCCCGCCCTGGGCGGCGTGCTGGTCGCCGTGGTCGGCCCTGGCTGGGCCCTCGGATGGGACGCTCTGACGTTCGCCGCCTCAGCCCTCCTCTTCTCCCGGATCAGCCTCAAGGCGAAGAACGTGAAGGTCCGTACGGGGTTCACCGCCGATCTGCGCGAGGGCTGGGACGACTTCCGCTCCCGCCGCTGGCTGTGGGTGATGGTCTTCCAGGCCGCCGTGATCGTTCCCGTGTGGCTGGTCGGCTACCAGCTCCTCGGCCCGGTGTATGGACAGCAGATGCTCGGCGGCGCTGCCCCGTGGGGTGTGGTGGTCTCCGGTTTCACCGCCGGGCTGGTGGCCGGGGCGGCGGTCGCGCTGATGTGGAAGCCGCGCCAGGTCGGACTCGTCGTCTGCATGGGAACCGGCTCGACGGCGGTGCCGCTGGTCGCGATGGCGGCGGCCGTTCCGCTGCCCGTGCTCGTGGTCGCCACGGGGGTGGCGGGCACAGGACTCGCGGTCAGCATGACCGTGTGGGCCTCGCTGGTACAGGAGAGGATTCCGGCGGACCGGATCGGCCGGACCCTGTCCTACTCGACGCTCGGGCAGATCCTGCCCGTGCCCTTCGGTTATCTCCTCGCCGGTCCCGCCTCCCACCTGTTCGGGCTCCGCACGACCCTGGCGACGGGCGCCCTGATCATCACGGCCGCCGCCGTCGTACCACTGGCCATTGCTCAGGTCCGGGGGCTCTGCCTCGCGTCGGCGACGGCCAAGGACGCCGACGGGGCCGTGACCACAGCACGGGCGGAGAGGTAGAACGCTCGCGCCACCTCGACGGCGCCGGCGAAGTCGCGGAACGCCCGGTCCCGGGCCGCCGCGTCGAGCACAGCCCGGCCGCGTCCCTCGGAGAGCCCCCAGCGCTGGGCAAGGTGAGAGGCGAGGCGGTCTGCGCTCAGGTGGGCCGTGGTGTGGCGAGGGTTGGCCGCCTCGATCTCGGCGTTGAGAGCGAAAGCGGCGGCCACGGCTTCGGCCGTCATGGGGACGGAACCAATCAGGTCCCCCGCTTCGGCCACCGTGGCGGGCCACACCGTCCAAGCCCCGTCCAGGCGGGCGGAGCGGACGACGACCCGGACCAACGCCTCCTCGGCCGGGAGCCGACTCATCTCCTCCGGGGTGAGCCAGTGGGCGAGCTGCTCGCCGGACATATGTGTCACCTCAACGCCTTCGGCAGCGGCGAACCGCAGGGCGCGCCGCTCCACCACCGCGGATCGCACCGGGCGGCAAACGTCGTCACACGTCTCCTGCGAAAGGGCGGCCAGGACCCGCGCCCGCCACCGGTCCGGGAACCCCGGGTCGTACAGCTGCTGATGGTGCAGGAGGGCGAGAAAGCTCACAGGCTGCCCGCATGCCACCGCGCCGGGTTGGAAGGCCGCCCGCCAGTACCGGACGAAGCTGGTCTGCCACGGCTCGCCCGCCCATGCCCTGGCGCCGAGGGCCGGAGGCAGGCCGACGGCAACCAAGGCAAGAGCGCGTTCCGCGTCCTCCCTCTTGGCGTCGCAGGGATGCCTCCGGCGCCAGACGTCCGCCCGACTGAACGCCGCCCCCAACCCTTCCCCGGCCGCGAGGCGGCCCAACGCGGTCCACGTCCGGGACGCGTAAGGGAGGGTGCGAGCCAGGTCTGCAAGCCGGTCCGCTTCTGTGTCGCCCACCTGCCCGTCGGCGGCGGCCCGGGTCAGGGACGCCCGCAGGTTCACGAGGGCTTCGGACAGCGGGAAGCCGTCGTCGGTGTGGAGCACGGCGACTTCGTCGTCCGCGTCCAGGGCGCCACTGCGGAAGTCCTCGAAAACGCGGCCCACGCCGACCATCCCGTACGGGGCGAGCTCGGCGGCACGCAGGGCTCCCATGCTGGCGGCGCCGACCACGGCGACGCCTTCGGTCAGCAGCGCCAGGATCTCCTTGTGCCGCACCGGGGCACTCTGGTGCCAGAGTCCATCGATGATCAGAACGGTGTCGCCGGGGCGGGCAGCGAGCCGCATCAGGTCGCCGTGGCGGATCGGAGGGTGGGTTACGGCGTCGGGGACGACCTCGCGGACGCGTGCGGCAGGCACGGTGGGCCCGCAAAAGACGTGAACGGTCATGCGGCCGCCTCCTGGACCGGTCGGGGGATGACGTGCCGGGCGTCGTACCGCAGGGCCGGGGCCAGCACCTTGACGACGGCGAACTCACGCCGCTGGTGGAGTCCGTGGGTGAGGTCCACCACGAGCGGGGAATGGCCGATGACCGCCGCGACGCGGGCCGCCAAGTGCTCAGCGTCGCCGTCGTCCGTGGCGAACTCGGTGGTGTGCTGCGCGGCGGCCTCTGTCCATCCGGCACCGGGACCTGCGGCGGGCTGGGGGCAACGGTGCACGGCGGGCCGGTACACGGCCGGATGGATGTCCTCCCGGCTGCCGGTGATCTGGGTGAGCCGGGACTGAGCCGCCTCCGTGATCGCCCGGGACAGGGCCACGTGAGGGTCCAGGTGGGCGCCGGAGCCGGAGACCAGCAGGGCCGACTGGTCCTCGCGCCACAAGTAGCAGCTCATGACGGGCACCCCGAACCGGTTCGGCAAGTGCCACAGCTCCAGCCAGACCCCGGCCGCCCGCAACCGGCCGATCAGCGCCGCACAGTGCTCGTCCTCGATGCTGTCGGCGTCGATGAGTTGGCCTCGAACCTGCCCATCGGCGAGAGCGCTGATCGTGTCGCGCTCGATCAGCTCGGCCAGAGCGTGGACGACGGCCTCAGCGCGGGTGTTGCCGGAGGCGAGGCCGTTCGTGGACGCGCTGGGCAGGTGCAGCCGCCACTTGCCGTGGGCTTCACGGCCCAGTTGCACGCACGCCGCCGGAACGAACACGGGTTCGCCGTCCAGCGCCGAACGTGCGGTGATCCAGTCCAGGACCGTCCGACCGGTGACCAGAGATCCGGGATGGCTCTCCAGGGCGGTCACCGGATAAGGCAGGTCCAAGCCGTCGGCCGGGGCCCGCACTTCGGCGGTCGGGACGGCCCGCTCGCCGTGCCATGCCTCGATCGCTTCCATTGCCCCTGAGACCCGGGCGGCGGCCAACGTGGCGCCTTTGCCCTGGGCGACGGACAGAGTGCGGGCCAGGGGGCGGACGGCCATGGTCACCGGGATACCCAGGTCGTCCAGGCCGGTCACGTCGGCGACGCGGGTGATGCCGTACGCCCTCAGCAGCGGCCGGATCGCCTCCCAGGTCTGGTCGGGATGGAGGGTCCGGTGGGTGCCGTCGAAATACGCCTTGCGCATGGGCTCTTCCCTTCGCGGATACCGAAGCCCGGCCGACGGGCACCCAGGTCACGAAGGGTGCCCGACGGCCGAGCGGGTTCAGCTACCGCCTACGGCATCGGTCAGGCGGACGGCAGCGGGTAGGTGTGGGTGTCGGGAAAGGCGGAGTCCGGCACGGCCGGGTCGCCACCGGAGTTCTGCGGCATGTTGCCCTCGGCGTGCAACTCGGCCACGAAGTCGGCCGGGTCCACGGCCTGCGTCGTGGCAGATGGGATCTGCTGGGGCATGGTCGTTCCTCCTGAGTCTGGAAAGGACGCCGCTATACCGAGAGGTCGGCGAAGCAGATGGTGATCAGCACCTCGCGCGACTGGGAGTCGAGCGGGGTACGCCAGTGGGGGATTCGGCTTCCGTCGAATCCGGTGAGGATGCGACGGCGGACCGGGAAGGTCTCACCGCCGTCGGGGTAAGGGGTGTCGCCGAGACGGTCGGCCACCTGCCGGGTGGTCAGCCACCGCAGACGGGGCAGCCAGCCCATCGAGGCGAGGCCGGGGGTCAGGCCGCATGAGAAGGTGATCGAGCACTTCCCGTCGTCCCTGTGGACGTGCATGTAGTCGCCGGGCTCGTAGAACTTCAGGCCGAAGCGGATCGGGGTCATCCGGGCGTGGCCGGTCGCCTCGCCCGCCACCTCCTCCAGGCCCTTGGACATGGCCAGCAGGCTGAGTGCGTGTCCACCGGCGTGGACCCGGCACCGCTGGGGGGAGGTGATCGAGCCGTCCCGCATCACCAGCAGTCCCGGCCGCTGGTTGTGGCGGACGACCGCGTGGGGCTCGCACCGGGCGGCCTCCTCGGCGATCTCCTCCCAGAGTCCGGGTTCGACCACGTCCTCCGGAACGACCGCCCGGCCTTCCGCCAGCCAGAGCTGACGCGGAGTCATAGCCATCACAGATCCATGAACGACATGGTCACCAGCAGACCCACCGGCAGCGTGAGCGGGCGGCGCCAGTGCGGCACGTGGTACCCGGCGAACGCTCGGACACTCCCGTCGCCGTACGGGTGGGTCAGGGTGGTGAAGCCCTCGCCCTCCGGGAAGATGCCGTGCTCGGTGACGACCTCCCCGAGGCGGTCGGGGAAGGCTCCCAGCAGGGCCGGGGCCCAGCCCATCGGGGGCAGATCCTCGGTCAGCGCGACGGCGACGGTCACGGTGGACTTCACCGAGTCCGTGTGCAGGCCCTGGAAGTCTCCTTCCCGGTAGAGGACGACGGCGCCCCCACGGGGGATCAGCCGGGGAATGCCGGTGGCCTCACGCAAGGCCATCAGGAGGGTCTTGTCATAGGCCAGGGCCTCCAGCACCGGGCCGGGCGGGATGAAGCCACAGTGGACCGGGGAGGCGAAGCTGCCGTCACGGTGCGCGGCCGTGTGCTCGTGGACGTGGGGCGTGACCAGATCGATCCTGCCGCGCGCTTCCTCGGCCAGGGCCTTGAAGCGGTCCGGCCCAAGGACACCGGGAACAAGAGCCGTTCCCGTCTCTTCCCATACGGCGCGAGCCGGCAGCCGTTCCACGGGCGCTTCGGTATCCATGATCCCCTCCAGGTGGTCTGTCTGTCCGAATGGCGCCGCGCGGACGGTGGAGCCTCGGCCCGCCACCGGCGACCGTGCCGAGGGCAAGCCGAGGAGTCAGCGGCGTTCACCCATTGAACTGCTGGGGAACACAAGGAATGAGGGGCCAGGAAGGGGTGCATTTCCCCGCGGGGGGCCGCTCCGTGGGGCCAGGATGAGGTCCTCACCCGACGGCGGCGGAGGGAAAGTGTCATGGTGGCCCCGGACGGCATCGGCGTCTTACTGCGAGCTCTCCGCGAAGACGCCGGTCGCACCCGTAACGAACAGGCTCAGGTCGTTCAACAGTCCCAGGGCGGCGGGTGGTTCGACTGGGAGAACATCAAGCGGTGGGAACTGGAGAAGCGGCTACCGGTCCCGGACTGGCACGAGACGATCGCCCGCGCATACGGACTGAGCGTCGCGGAAGTGCAGCGGGCAGTCGCCGCATCGCGACAGCACCGACGCAGCCGACGCGGGGAGGAAGAGGACGTGAAACGACGCAGGTTCTTCGGTGTGGCGGCCGCCGCAGTCGGCGCGACCGCATTGCCTGGCATCGCACAGGCGCGCGAGGGCATCGACGGGGCTCTCGCGGGGTCCGGGGCCGGTGACCTGGCCTACCTGGAGTCGGCATTCGAGCGGCACCGGGGCGGCTACCACGGCCGGGCGCCCGACGACGTACTGGGCGAGATGCAGGCGGATCTCGACCTCCTCGGGCAAATCCTCAACCAGCCCCACCCGGCCGGCGCACGCGCGGATCTCGCCCGTACCGCTGCGGGGATCGCCGGTTTGGTCGCCATCGTTCAGCACGACCGGGGCGACAAGGGGGACGCCTTCCGTTGGTTCGCGACAGCGGAGAAGGCGGCTAGGGAATCCCGTGACCGCCGGATGACCGCCTGGGTGCTGGCACGGCACGCGATGGTGCCGCTGAACTACGGCGCCCCCGAGGTGGCCGTGCGCATCGCCGCCCGAGCCCGCAGAGCAGCCGGCCGGACGCCCACCGCGGCCGGGGCGTTGGCGGCGGCCGTCACCGCCCGCTCGCTCGCCGCCATCGGCGACCACCGGGGCGCCAGGATGGCGGTCACAGATGTGCAGGCTCTGGTCGAACGCCTCGATGGGCACGAAGTAGCCGACACGTGGTTCGGCTACCCGGCCCAGAAGCACTTCGTCCACCTCTCCCAGGCGTACACCCTCCTCGGGGACACCGAAGCTGCCTACTCGGCCCAGGACGATGCGCTCGACCTCACCGATTCCCCCTCGGTGATGACCCGGGCCCTCATCGCGATGGACACCGCCGCCTGCCTGCGCCTCGATGGCGACCCCTCAACGGCGGCCGAGATGGCGGCGGGGGTCTTCGACCGTCTCCCCGCCCCCTATCGTGACGGCCTGATCCGTTCCAGGGCCGAAGTCCTCCATCATGCCCTCGCCGGCCGCCCCCGAGACCTCCTCGGGCAGGCCCTCGCCTGAGCACACGGTCGGCGCAGCCTGGTGAGCACGTGCGATCCTCGCCGAGCCGGTAGCGGGGCCAGGCGGTCAAATAGTGCCGAACTGTCCCGCCTTGATGCCCTTCACGAAGGAGCCGAACGCCCCGGCAGGGAAGCCCAGAACCGGTCCGCTCGGGTTCTTGGAGTCACGGACGGGAACTATGCCGCGAGAGGCGACGAGGTTCACGGCGACCTCGACGCAGTCGCCGCCGTTGTTGCTGTAGGAGGACTTGAACCAATAATGAGGGATCGTCACGGAGTACCCTTTCGCAACTGGCTGATCATGGTCACGGACGCCGCTTGCGACAGCGCTTCGGCCTGTAGTTGATGGTAGGCCGTCAGCATGGGCACCACGGAGGTACCTTCTCGGTCCAGATGTCCCTGAGCCTGGGACTCTGCATAGCAGATCACGGACCGATCCGGCAGCGTCAAGAGGTTGACGGGCAGGTCGAACGTACGACGTTCGCCTATCTCGTACGGTGCCACCTGTAGCAGCGTGTTCGGCAGCTCCGCGAACTCGACCAGATGCGCCAACTGGGCGTCCATGACAGTGGCCCCGCCGACAGGCCGACGGATACAGCTTTCGTCCATGGTCACAAACATCATGGGTGGCCGGGGCCGGGCCAGTGCCGACTGCCGCTCCGCCAGGAACGAGACGCGTTCATCTGCTTGTTCAGGCGTGATGGCGCCCCGCCGCACGGCGCTGTCCGCCAACACCCTTGCGTACTCCGGTGTCTGCAACAGCCCAGGGATGATCCCAATGTTGTAGAGCCGGATCTCCACCGCTCGCCCCTCGTACCCGACGTACTCCGGGAAGCCCTCCAGCAGCGAGCCGTGCCGAATCTCTCGCCAGTGACGCTCGAACGCATCTGCCGTGCCTTCGGTGCCGAAAGCACGATCAGCACTACGCGAAAAGCGCAAGGTCGGAAGCTTCCTGCCAGTTTCGACAGAGGAAATATGCGTGCTGGAATATTCCATCCGGTCCGCCAAGTCTTCCTGCTTCCAGCCGCGGTCCTCGCGTGAGCGACGCAGGCGCGCCCCGAACGCAGCTTGCGGGGAACTGTCCGGGTTCAACTCCTTGATATTCAACGGGCCATCACCAACCTTTCGTCCGCACCTGACATGTTGCACACCTCCCCACTCCAAGCCACGCTAAATCTCCCTGAGTAGCGAATTCGCTACGGAGAGGAGTGGCGATGCCTGGCGAGAACGTTCCAGCCAAGGGACAGGAACCCGTCCCGGCCCTCGGCACGCTGATGGTCGACACACAGGAACGGGTCGGCGAGTTTCGCGGTGAGTGGTGCGGGCTCTGGTCCCTGCGCCCCGTAACCGGCGGAACGGAATGGACCGTTGCCCCCGAGGACGCGCGGCCGGCCAGTGCCGAACAGCGCCTGCGGGCCAAGACCGCTCGCGCGAACGCGCGAAGCAGGGGCGAGGTGCTGTGACCTCCCCAGCCGACCACCCGCCCCATGCGACGCCCGAACTGCGCGTCGGCATGGCCGTGTTCGATCCCCGTGCGGATATGCCGGGCGTCATCCGGTCCTTCGCCGGATCGACGGTCTGGCTGATCCGCCCCGCAGGCCACACCTGGCAGGCTGCGCGGGTCTCGCTCCGTCCGGCGACCCAGCGGGAACGGGTCCAACTGCGTGCCCTGGCCACGCTGCACCGGAAGCAGCAGCGGCCTGCGGGACAGCAGACATGACGACGCGCCTCTACCACGTGACCGTGACCGGCGAGGGGCCGATCCCCGGCACCTGGGTACGCGTTCTCCTCGCCGCGCGCCAGACCGGATCGCCGGACCGCGCCCTCTCGATCCTGCGCTGTCAGGCCCGGCGCATCGCCGACGGCCTCGACCCCGACCCGCGTTCCGCGTGGGCCGCTCCGGGCGTACTCGCTCGCCAGGAAACCGCCGTGCACGACGCACCCGCCGAACTCCGCGCCTGGTGCGACGACTTCGAGGCACAGGAAGCGGCACGCAACCAGCTCATCGAGGGCGCCGAATTCACGTTCGGCGCCATGGACCACAGCGGGCGCTACACGCTCAAGGTGCTCCCTGTGCGCGTGCCCTCACTTGCACCGCCCCCGGCGGTTCCCCGCGCCCCTCGCCGACGGCACCGGAAGCCCAGGTGGTTCGACCGGTTCCGGCGACCGGCCGCCCGGACATCCGCCCCCGGTCACCCCGTGAGCACGCCCTCCAGGAACGGCTCGATCGCCGCCCGCCAGGCTTCGGGCTGGTCGTAGTGGACGAAGTGGCCCGCGTCGAGCACCTCCGCGTACTCGCCCCTCGGGAGCACCCGGACCATTTCGTGGGCCTCCGCCCTGCCCAGCTCGCCGTCGAGTCCCCGGACCACCAGCGTGGGGCACTGGACCTGGGCCAGCTCCTCCCAGTGCGCGTCATGGACCCAGGTCTCGCGGGACGTCATCATCTGGCGGCGTGAGAAGACCGGGCGCCAGCCGTCCGGGCGCTCGGCCATGACCTCCGCGAAGAACTCGCCCCGGGCCGGCGTGGGGCGCTCGGCCCAGGGGTCTTCCTCGCCGAACCACTTCCGTACATCCGCGAGCGACGCGAACGGGACCGGCCAGGCGCGGAACCAGTCGCCCCACTCCCGCTGCGACGCGGCGCCCAGCGCCGAGGCCCGCATGTCGCAGATGACCAGGGCGCGGACGAGATCGGGGCGCGCGGCGGCGAGTTGCCAGGCCGTGAGCGCGCCCATCGAGTGGCCTATCAGCGTGACGGGGGCGAGCTCCAGCCGCTCGATCACGGCCGCCGCGTCGGCGACGTACGCCTCGCGCGTGAACGGCCCCTCCGGCGGCTTCTCGCTCTGGCCATGGCCCCGCTGGTCGAACGCGACCGCCCGGTGCCGGGCGGCGAGCCAGCGCGCCGTGGCGTCCCAGTGCGAGGCGCGGCCCATCAGGCCGTGCAGCAGCAGGACCGCCGAGCCGTCCCCCGGTCCACGCGCCTCCGGTCCGGCCTCGGGCGGATCGGCGAACTCCCAGGCAGCGAGGTGTACGCCGTCCGCTCCGGTCACATCGATGCGCCGCACCATGCGTCCCGGCACCCCCTTCGGTCTCACGGTCTCGCTCACGGTCCTGCGGAGTCCTGCACGATCCTGCTCGCGGTGCGGGGACCGGGCCCGTGTCACGTCCCGGACTCTCACCGCACCAGCCACACCAGGCTATCGAACCTTTATTCGAACGCGCGGTTTTCGCGCCCAACACCGCTCGTTCGAGTGACCACGGTCCAGGATTGCCGGGCGGCCCTCAGGGGAGATCTTCTCCGGGAGGCGGGCCGCTCGGGGATGACGGTCCGAAGGGGACGACCCTGGGAGCTCGGGGCTCCGGGTCGGCGTGGGGGCGGCCGGGCTCCGGTGCCGCAAGGCGCCGGGGCCCGGTTCGCGTGCCGCGTCGGAGCACGGCTCGCGTACAGCGCCGGGGCCCGGTTCGCGTGCGGCACCGGGGACAGGCGGCCGTGCGGCGTCGGGCGCGGCGGGACGCCATCGGCCCCCACCGCCGTACGCACAGATCACGCCACGCATCAGCCGCTCCCTCCCTGCCGCCGCGGACGTCCCCACGCCCGCCGCGGCTCACCCCCCGGGCACCGCAGGCACCCGCACCACCGACCGTCCGGGCCGTACCGGACACAGCCCGGCCCCGCCCGTCACGCTCGTCCTGCTCGACGTCACCGGTCTCGCCGGGCCCACCCAGTGACGTACGTACCTACGGTCGGCCCCGACCGATGCGCCCCGCTCTCAGCGCTTGGCGACGAAGACGTGCGACGCCACCTCGGACACCAGCTCCGCCGCCTCGCCACTGCTTCCTACCAGTACCCCACCCGCCGACTCCGTCACACTCACCACGGAGCCGGGCTGCACACCCGCGCGCCGCAGCGCGTACATGAGCTGGGCGTCCGTCTGGATCGGCTCGCCGATCCGCCGTACGACGACCGTCTTGCCCTCGGCGCCCGGATCCAGCTCCGCCAGACTCACCATCCCCGCGTCGAGGAAGGGGTCCGCCTCGGCCTTCTCGCCCAGCTCCTCCAGGCCCGGGATCGGGTTCCCGTACGGCGACTCCGTCGGGTGGCGCAGCAGCTCCAGCACCCGTCGCTCCACCGCCTCGCTCATCACGTGCTCCCAGCGGCACGCCTCCGCGTGCACCTGCTCCCACTCCAGGCCGATCACATCGACCAGGAGGCATTCCGCGAGCCGGTGCTTGCGCATGACCCGTGTCGCCAGCCTGCGCCCTTCTTCCGTGAGCTCCAGATGCCGGTCGCCCGCGACCTGCACCAGGCCGTCGCGCTCCATGCGCGCCACGGTCTGGCTGACCGTCGGGCCGCTCTGATCGAGCCGCTCCGCGATCCGGGCGCGCATCGGGACCACGCCTTCCTCTTCGAGTTCAAGGATGGTGCGGAGATACATCTCCGTCGTGTCGATCAGTCCGGACATTCGTGCCCCTCGAATAAATCGTGCGCTGGCCCTGACCCAATTCTGACGCATACCACCGACAAGCGTGCCTCGCCGGAGAGCACCACCCTTGACCCGCTTGCCCGCACCGGCCTCGGACCGGGCGGCGCCGGGCCCGTCACGGCGGCCGGCAGCGGTATTGACAGGGCAATGGTCCAGACCTCAACGTGATCGGCGGCACAGACATTCCCCGCCCCCTGGGCCACTCCCGGAAGGTCACCCGATGAGCGAGAGCACGCCTGCCGATCAGTTCTTCGACGCGGCGATCGGCCTGCTCCAGCGGGTACGGGAGAAACAGTCCGCCGCCGTCGCCGCCGCCGGCACGGCGGTCGCCGACACCGTCGCCGCCGGGGGCCGGCTCTTCGCGTTCGGCGCCGGGCACTCCTCGCTCGCCGCCCAGGACGTCGTCTACCGGGCCGGCGGCTTCGCCACCATGAATCTGCTCACCGTGCCCGGCGTCGTCGGCGTCGACGTGATGCCCGCCCCTCTCGGCTCGGCGCTGGAGCGGGTCGAGGGCCTCGCGGGCGCCGTGCTCGACTCCAGTCCGGCCGCCGCCGGGGACCTGCTGGTCATCGTCTCCCTCTCGGGGCGGAACGCGCTGCCCGTCGAGATGGCCCTGAACGCGCGGGCCCTGGGGCTGACGGTGATCGGGGTGACCTCCGTGGCGTACGCGACGGAGACCAGCTCCCGGCACCGCACCGGGACGTTCCTCAAGGACCACTGCGACATCGTCCTCGACAGCGGGATCGCGGTCGGCGACGCGGAGCTGACGGCCCCCGGCATCGAGGCGCCGTTCGCGCCCGCCTCCACGGTCGTCACCAGCGCCCTGATGCAGGCGATGATGGCGACGGCCGCCACGGAACTCGCCGGGCGCGGCGTCGAACCGCCGCTGCTGCGGTCGGGCAACGTCGACGGCGGCACCGAGTGGAACGGCCGGGTGATGACCGAGAACCGGGACCGGATCTTCTACCGCCACTGACGGTCTCCTGCCGACGGTCTTTCAGCCGACCCGGCCGTCTCCCCCCGCCGTCGCGGGCGCGCGACACATTCCCGAAACTATCGCCGCGGCGCGCCCGGGTGGCTCCGCGTCACCAATGCAACGCCTCTTCGCCCGTGCGATCGAATAACCGCAGAGCCTCCTGTGAATGCCGGGGCCTGCGGGAATCACCCCGAGTGACTTTGCTCGCACACTTGATCCAGAACCGCCACTTTGCGTCACGAAAGGCGCACTTGGCGGAATTTTGATCTTTCACCTAGAGGTAATGTTCAGGCAAAGTAGTGGAGGTTGCCATGCCTCATCATGGGAACCGGCACCGCGTTGCCGTGTAGCAACGTGTTCCGCGTACCGACCGAAGGAGAGGGCGAGCAGTGAGATTCCGACCGAACCACGCGTTCACCCTCAGACGCGGAATCCACGCCGCCTGACCCGGCGGCTCTTCATCTCGCTACACCCCCCACTGACCCGACCACACCGCGCCCCGGCAAGAGAAGACCGGGGGTGCAGGAGGCAGGCCATCATGAAGTCACTCATCGATCACGCCCGTTCATTTTCCGTGCAGGTGGCGGAACGCCCCGACGAGTTCCGTGAACTCGCCGCGGGGCAGTCGCCCGAAGCGCTCTTCATCACCTGCTCGGATTCCCGAGTCATCCCGTCCCTCATCACCGGCGCCCGCCCGGGTGAGCTGTTCGAACTGCGTACGGCGGGCAACATCGTCCCCCGGTACGACGAGGGGCGGCCCAGCGGCGAAGCCGCGACCATCGAGTACGCGCTGCGCGTGCTCGGCGTCCGCGACATCGTCGTCTGCGGGCATTCGCACTGCGGCGCGGTCGGCGCCCTGGTGCGCGGCGACGACCTGTCCGCCGTGCCCGCCGTGCGCGGCTGGCTGGACCTGGGCGGCGGCGAGCTGCCGTCCGCGCAGGGCCTCGCCCACTGCGTGCAGCACCACGCCGCGGCGCAGCTCGACACCCTGCGCGGCTACCCCGCCGTCCGTGAGCGGCTCGCCGACGGGCAGCTCTCGCTGCACGCCTGGTACTACGAGGTGGACACCGGCGCGGTGAGCAGTCACCGGCCGGAGCTGGACGGGGCGTTCAGACCGCTGTGAGCACGGCCCAGGGCACGACCTCAGCCACGGCGACCGGCCGTGGCTGAGCCGTCGTTCCCGGGCCGCACGCCGCACCGCGTCGCACGCCCCGTCTCACAGCTAGGACATCCCTCATGTTCAGCCTCTTGAAGGACCGTGAGGTCCTCAGGCGCGACTTCCTCGCGTCACTCGTCGTCTTCCTCGTCGCCCTGCCCCTGTGCGTCGGCGTCGCCGTCGCCTCCGGGGTGCCCGCCGAACTCGGCCTGGTCACCGGCATCGTCGGCGGCATCGTCGTGGGCGTCCTGCCCGGCAGCTCGCTCCAGGTGAGCGGCCCCGCCGCCGGACTCACCGTCCTCGTCTACCAAGCCGTCCAGGACTTCGGTCTGGGCGTGCTCGGCGCCATCGTCCTCGTCTCCGGGCTGCTCCAGCTCGCGCTCGGGGCCTTCGGCCTCGGCCGCTGGTTCCGGGCCATCTCGGTTGCCGTCGTCCAGGGCATGCTGGCCGGCATCGGCCTGGTGCTGGTCCTGGGCCAGGTGTACGCGATGGCCGACACCGCCCAGCCGTCCGGCGGCATCCCCAAGCTCACCGGCCTGCCCGGACTGGTCGGCGAGATCTTCACGAACGGTACGGCGCTCACCGCCTTCCTGGTCGGCGCCGGTACGGTCGCCGTCCTCGTCCTGTGGCCCAAGCTCCCCGCGAAGGTCCGCGTGGTGCCGGGACCGCTGGCCGCCGTGGCGCTCGCCACCGGCGTGACGCTGCTGTTCGACCTGTCCATCGCCAAGGTCGAGGTGAAGGGCCTGCTGGAGTCCATCAGCCCGCCCGGCCTCGGCGACTTCAGCCAGCTCGGGGGCGTCGCCGTACTCGGCACCGTCCTCGCCTTCACCCTGATCGCCTCGGCGGAGAGCCTGTTCAGCGCCGCCGCCGTCGACCGTATGCACGACGGACCGCGCACCGACTACAACAAGGAGCTGATGGCCCAGGGCGTCGGCAACACGATCTGCGGCGCGCTCGGCGCGCTGCCCATGACCGCCGTCATCGTGCGCAGCGCCGCCAATGTCCAGGCGGGGGCGCGTACGTCGCTCTCCCGGGTCCTGCACGGCGTGTGGCTGCTGCTCTTCGCGGCGCTGCTGCCCGCGGCGATCGGCGTGATCCCGCTGGCCGCGCTCGCGGGCGTCCTGGTCCACGCGGGGTGCAAGCTCGTGCCCGTACGGGAGCTGGCCCCGCTGTGGCGCGAACACCGCGGCGAGGCCGTGATCCTGGCCATCACGGCGATCGCGGTCCTGGTCACCAACCTCTTCGAGGGCGTGGTGCTGGGGCTGCTGCTCGCCGTGGTCAAGACCGCGTGGGAGATCTCGCACCTCCATGTGGACGTGCGGGAGCTCACCGGCGGCCGGCTGGTGGTGTCGGTCACCGGGAACGCGACGTTCCTGCGGCTGCCCCGGATCATGGAGCAGCTCGAAGCCCTGCCGAAGGACCGGCCGATCGAGCTGGACCTCTCGGAGCTGCGCCACGTCGACCACGCGTGCCGTATCGCCCTGGAGAACTGGGCGCTGCGGCACAACGACGCGGAGACCGAACCGGTCAGGATGCTGCCCCCGACGGCGTCGGAGGCGTCCCGACCGTAGCCGTACGGTCACGAGCGGGCGGGGCCGTACGCGTACGGCCCTGCCCGCTCAGGCGTGTCCGCTCAGGCGTGTCCGCTCAGGCGTGCGTGCTCAGGCGTGCGTGCTCAGGCGTGCGTGCTCAGGCGGCTCCGCTCAGGCGGCTCCGCTCAGGCCGGTCCGCTCGGTTCAGTCGTCCGCGGCCGGCAGCAGGGCCGAGAGGTCCAGGCAGGCGGCTATCCGTACGGTCACGTCCTCCGCGAAGACGGCGTCGGGGCGTTCGAAGGCGGCGCGGCTCGCACCCCTGAGGAAGGTCACCACGCCCAGCGACCTGCCCCGGCTGCGCAGCACCGTGCACAGGGCGTGGACGGAGTCCTCCGGCCACTGCCGGGACGACGCCCACGCGGGCGCGGGCACCGGCTGCCGCGCCGCGTCGCTCGCGCCGCCGCCGTTCCCGCCCCGGTTCCCACCCGCGTTCCCGCCCCTGTTTCCGCCTCCGCCCGCGTTCCCGCCGGTGTTCGCGCCCGCGGTCCCGCCCGTGCCCGTCGGGGCGCTCGCCCGGACCGAGCCGATCCGGTCCATCGCCTGGAGCGCCGGATGCCCGGCCGCGTACCGCACGGGTATGAAGCCGGACCCGGTCTGTGTGCTCGGCCCCGAGGCGCCCCCGGCGGGCGTCGCGACCGTACGGACCAGCCGTACGGGTCCCGGCGTACCGGAAGACGTACCGGAAGCGAACCCTCCGGAGCCGCGCCCCTCCGCCACCAGGTCGATCAGGGCGTGGTCGGCGAAGCCCGCCAGCGCGAAGTCCAGATAGACCGTCGCCGCCTCCATCGGGTCCTCGCACTCGGCCGCCGCCCGGCCCGCGCGGTGCAGCTGGCTGCCGCGGAACCGCAGCCGGTCCGCCTCCTGCACGGCCACCTTCATGTCGGTCACGTCCTGGAACATCCAGCCCACACCCAGCGGAACCGGTTCTTCCGCCAGTGGTGACGCCAGCCGCAGGAAGCCGCACCGCCAGCAGCGCCGCCGCTCGCCGTCCGGTGTGCGGACCGTCATCCACAGCTCGGCGACGGCGGACGGCGCGCCCTCCGACAGCACGTGGTGGAGCGCGGACTCCAGCTCCTCGACGCCCTGGGTGATCAGCTCGCCCAGCGGCCGTCCCAGTACGGAGGTGCGCCCGGTGCCGAGCAGCCGCGCCGCCTGGAGGTTGACGACCGTCGGCCGCAGATCGACGTCGACGAGGACGACACCCCAGGACGCGTCCTCGAAGAGCGCCTCGCTGAGCGCGACGGACCGTTCGAAATCCACCTGGTCATGGACCTCGCTGAAGGCGCTGTACACCCCGGCGGGCTTCCCGTCCGCGCCGCGCACCGCGGACGACTGCGTACGGATCAGGACCCGGCCGCCGTCCTTGCGCAGCAGCGCGAACTCGTCCACCTGCCGGTCCGGGCCGTCCATCACGGCCATCAGCCGCGCCTGGACCTCGTCCGCGTCGGCGGTCCGCACGGCCCACCCGGCGAAGCCGTGCCGTCCGACGGCCTCCTCGGCGGACCAGCCGAGGATCCGCTCGGCCTCACGGTTCCAGTGCGTGATCACGCCGCCCGCGTCGAACGCGCAGAGCGCCGCGTCCATCCCGTCGAGGAGCGCCGCGAGCAGATCGGACCCCGGCCCGTCGCGGCCGGGCACCTCCGCCCCGGGGCCCGGACCGGTGTCCGACCCGGCATCGGACTCCGGTTCGTCCGGCCCGGCAGGATTGGTGGTCTCACTCCGAGAAGCACTCACGCTGGCACCCCCTGCGGGACATCTCCGCCTGTGCTGCTGACTCTGCTGCCGCACCTACGATCATTCAACTCGAAAGTGGCCCACCTCACACATCGTTCCCCGAAATCGCCGCCGCGACCGGTCGCGAAAGTGATCCGTTAAATGGGTTGAGCCGGGACGGCCCCCTTCCTAGAGTGTGGAACACACTGAAAGGAGGTGATTCGGAAGTGATTTCTTTCCGGACTCGTGAGGTGGCTGCGGGCTGACAGCCCGACGTCGCACTCAGTGCGGAGCCGGTGAAGCGCCGGCCCAATCCACAGCAGTCACCGCCCCGCAGGCTCGCCGGTACGTCCGGCCGGCTCCTCCTCGGAGGAACCCGAGCCTGCGGGGTTCTGCTGTTCCCGAGGCTTCCCCCGCGTGGGCCCGTAGCACCGGGTTGACGGCGCTACGGGCCCGCGCCGCTACGGACAGAGCCGCTCGACCCGCCACCCGGGCCGGCCGTCCGGGCCCTCGCCGCGGACGTAACGCAGCCGGTCGTGGAGCCGGTTCTCGTGGCCCTGCCAGAACTCGACCGTCTCCGGCGTGACCCGGAACCCGCCCCAGTGCGGCGGCACCGGAACCTGCTCGCCCTCCGGGTAGCGGGCCGCCAGCGCCTCGTACCGCTGGAGCAGGTCCGCGCGGGAGCCGATCGGGGTGGACTGGTCGCTGGCCCAGGCACCGAGCTGGGAGCCGTGCGGGCGGGTGCGGAAGTACGCGGCCGTCTCGTCGCGGCCGGTGCGGGCCGCCGTACCGGTGACGATGATCTGGCGGGCCAGCGGATGCCAGGGGAAGAGCAGCGAGACCTGGCGGTTGGCCGCGATCTCCTGGCCCTTGCGCGAGGTGTAGTTCGTGAAGAAGACGAAGCCGCGGTCGTCGTACGCCTTCAGCAGCACCATCCGCGAGGACGGGCGGCCCTCGGGGGTGGCGGTGGAGACCACCATCGCGTTCGGCTCGTGGAAGGCGCAGGACGCGGCCTCCTCGAACCAGCGGGCGAACTGGCCCATGGGTGTGGCGGCGAGGTCCGTGTCCAGCAGCGGGGTGCCGCGGTAGTGCTCGCGCATCGCGGCGGGGTCCGCGGGGGCGACGGAATCCGCGGGAGCGGTGGGATCTGCGGGAGGCGTCGCATCGGCGCGGGGCGTCGAATCCGCAGGGGCGGCGGAGGGGTCCGGGGTCTCGTGAGGCACGGGATCATCCTGCCGCAGGGCCGAGTTTGCCCCGCACGGAGGACCGCCAATCCTCGGGGGACAAAAACTGGCAGTGTGCCGGTTATCACGCACCGCCGCGTCTTTCCGTACCGTCGAAACCCGCCAAAATCTGGGGACAGGTCGGCCACGCCACTGTGGTCTTCTCACACATCACGCCCCACACGTCACGGTGCGTAACATCGCGCACCGGGACCGTACGCCGCGGAGACGCGGAGACGCGGAGACAACGCCGCGTACAGCCGCACGCGTGCACGCATGCACGCACGCATCACGTCACGACCCGTCACGTACAGACGCGCAGACGCCGCACACAACGCGAGGAGCCGCCCGATGTCCGACTTCGACACTTCCTTCGTCCCCGGACTCGAAGGCGTCGTCGCGTTCGAGACGGAGATCGCCGAACCGGACAAGGAAGGCGGCTCCCTGCGCTACCGGGGCGTCGACATCGAGGATCTCGTCGGGCAGGTCTCCTTCGGCAACGTCTGGGGACTGCTGGTCGACGGGGCGTTCAACCCCGGCCTGCCGCCCGCCGAGCCCTTCCCGATCCCGGTCCACTCCGGTGACATCCGCGTCGACGTCCAGTCCGCGCTGGCGATGCTCGCGCCCGTCTGGGGACTGAAGCCGCTCCTCGACATCGACGAGCGCACGGCCCGCGACAATCTGGCGCGCGCCGCCGTAATGGCACTCTCGTACGTGGCCCAGTCGGCGCGCGGCCAGGGGCGCCCGATGGTCCCGCAGCGTGAGATCGACAAGGCGCACTCGGTCGTCGAGCGCTTCATGATCCGCTGGCGCGGCGAGCCGGACCCCCGGCACGTCAAGGCCGTCGACGCCTACTGGACGTCCGCCGCCGAGCACGGCATGAACGCCTCCACCTTCACCGCCCGCGTCATCGCCTCCACCGGCGCCGATGTCGCCGCCGCGCTCTCGGGCGCCGTCGGCGCGATGTCCGGGCCGCTGCACGGGGGCGCGCCCTCGCGGGTCCTCGGCATGATCGAGGAGATCGAGCGCACGGGCGACGCCACGGCGTACGTCAAGCGGGTCCTCGACCAGGGCGAGCGGCTGATGGGCTTCGGCCACCGGGTCTACCGGGCCGAGGACCCGCGGGCCCGCGTGCTGCGGCGTACGGCGCGGGAGCTGGCGGCGCCGCGGTTCGAGGTGGCGGAGGCGCTGGAGAAGGCGGCGCTGGAGGAGCTGCACGCGCGCCGGCCCGACCGGGTGCTGGCGACGAACGTCGAGTTCTGGGCGGCGATCGTGCTGGACTTCGCGGAGGTTCCCGCGCACATGTTCACGTCGATGTTCACCTGCGCCAGGACCGCGGGCTGGTCCGCGCACATCCTGGAGCAGAAGCGGACGGGACGGCTGGTCCGCCCGTCGGCGCGGTACGTGGGGCCGGGCACGCGGAGCCCCCGGGAGATCGAGGGGTTCGGCGACATCGAGCGGATCGCCTGACCCAAGGCATGGTGCGAGGCCGGGGCGGGGCCGGCGGCGCGGGGCGGGGCGGGGCGTCAGGTGCTCTCCCGCGCCTCCCGGTCCCGCGCCTCCCTGTCCCGCAGCTCCCGCCGGAGGATCTTGCCCGAAGCGGCGCGGGGCACGCCGCCGACGAACTCGACCCTGCGGACCTTCTTGTACGGGGCGACGCGCTCGGCGACGAACGTCATCACCTCGGCCTCGGTCAGCTCCTCCGCGCCCGAGCGGCGCACGACGAACGCCTTCGGCACCTCGTTGCCGTCGTCCTCGTACACGCCGATCACCGCCGCGTCCGCGATGGCGTCGTGGGTGAGCAGCAGGGCCTCCAGCTCCGCCGGGGCGACCTGGAAACCCTTGTACTTGATCAGTTCCTTCACCCGGTCGACCACGAAGAGCCAGCCCTCCCCGTCCACCCGCCCGACATCGCCGGTGTGCACCCAGCCCGCCGGATCGATCATCCCGGCCGTGGCCTCGGGGCGGCCGAGGTAGCCCTTCATCACCTGCGGGCCGCGCAGCAGGATCTCGCCCTCAGTGCCGGGGGCGGCGTCGCGCTCCGGGGCGTCCAGGGCGATCACCCGCATCTCGGTGCCGGGCAGCAGCTTGCCGACCGCGCCGGGCGGCGGGTGCTCGGCGGTGAGCGGGACGACATGGGTGCCGGGCGACAACTCGGTCAGGCCGTACGCCTGCCGTACGCAGGACAGGCCGAGCCGCTCGGAACAGGCGGCGGCGAGCCGTGCGTCCAGCGGCGCGGCGGCGCTCAGGACGTAGTCGAGCGAGGAGAGGTCGTACCGCGCGACGGCCGGGTGCTTGGCCAGGGCGAGCACGATGGGCGGCGCCACGTACAGCCCGGTGATGCGGTGCTTCTCGATGGCCGCGAGAAACTGGTCGAGGTCGAAGCGGGGCAGGACGACGACGGTCGCGCCGTGCCGCAGGGGCGCGTTCATCAGCGCGGTGAGCCCGTAGATGTGAAAAAAGGGCAGAACCGCAAGAATCCGGTCGCCCGGCTTCATCGCCATGACGGGTTCCAGCTGCGCCAGGTTGGTCGCCATCGAGCGGTGCGTGAGCATGACGCCCTTCGGGACACCGGTGGTGCCCGAGGAGTACGGGAGCGCCGCGATGTCCTCACCGGGATCGATGGCGACCTCGGGCACCGGCGCCGCCGACCGGGCCAGATCGAGGACCGAGCGGTGCCCCTGCGCCCGGTCGCAGACGAAGATCTCCTCGATCCCGCCGACCAGCTCGGCCGCCCTGCGGGCCACTTCGAGCAGCGGCGAGACGGTGACGACCCACCGCGCCGCGGCGTCGCGCAGTTGCGCGGCGAGTTCTTCGGGGGTGGCGAGCGGGTGGACGGTGGTGACGGACGCCCCGGCGCGGGTCGCCGCGTGGAACACCGCCGGGTACGCGACGGTGTTGGGGCTGTGCAGGGCGAGGACATCGCCCTTGCGCACCCCCGCGTCGGCGAAGGCGGCGGCGATCCGCCGGTGCGCCCGGTCGAGTTGGGCGTACGTGGTGGTCGCGCCGTTCGTCCCGTCGACGAGGGCGACGGTGTCGCCGTACGCGGCGGCACGGCCGAGCACGGCTTCGTGGATGGGCAGCTCCACGGCCGGGACGTCCGCGTACTCACTGCGGAACACACGGCCCCCGCCGGACCCGTCCGAACTGTCGAACTCCATGGCGATCCCCTTCCGCTCCGACTCGCACGAACCCGCTCGAACCAGCTCGAACCCGCTCCGACTCACTTCGTCTCAGTACGACTTGGGGAGACCCAGGGACTGGTGGGACACGTAGTTCAGAATCATTTCGCGGCTGACGGGCGCGATCCGGGCCACGCGGGCGGCGGTGACGAGTGAGGCGAGTCCGTACTCACGGGTGAGGCCGTTGCCGCCGAGGGTGTGCACGGCCTGGTCCACGGCGTGCACGCAGGCTTCCCCGGCGGCGTACTTGGCCATGTTGGCGGCCTCGCCCGCACCGGTGTCGTCGCCCGCGTCGTAGAGGAACGCCGCCTTGCGCAGCATCAGTTCGGCGAGTTCGATCTCGATGTGGGCCTGCGCGAGCGGGTGCGCGATGGCCTGGTGGGCGCCGATGGGTGCCTTCCAGACCTGCCGGGTCTTCGCGTACTCGACGGCCCGGCCGAGCGCGTACCGCCCGATGCCGAGCGCGTACGCGGCGGTCATCACGCGCTCGGGGTTCAGCCCGGCGAAGAGCTGGCGCAGCCCGGCGTCCTCGTCGCCGACGAGCGCGTCGGCCGGGAGCCGTACGTCGTCGAGTACCAGCTCGAACTGCTTCTCGGCGGTGTGGAGTTCCATGTCGATGGGGGTACGGCCGAAGCCTTCGGCGTCGCGCGGGACGATGAAGAGGCAGGGCTTGAGTCCGCCGCCGGCCCCGCCCGCCCCGCCGGCCCCATCGGATCCGGAGTTCCCGGGGTTCCCGGTCCTCCCGGTCCGCCCGACGATGAGCGTGGCGTCCGCGATGTCGACGCCGGAGACGAAGACCTTGCGGCCGGTCAGGATCCAGCCGTCGCCGTCCGGGTCCCGGCGTGCCGTGGTCGTGATCCGGTGGGAGTTGGAACCGGCGTCGGGCTCGGTGATGCCGAAGGCCATGGTGCGGGAGCCGTCGGCGAGGCCGGGCAGCCACTGCCGCTTCTGGGCGTCCGTACCGAAGCGGGCGATCACCGTGCCGCAGATGGCGGGCGACACGATCATCAGCAGGAGCGGGCAGCCGGCCGCCGCCAACTCCTCCATCACCAGGGACAGTTCGGCGATTCCGCCGCCTCCGCCGCCGTACTCCTCGGGCAGGTTCACCCCGAGGTAGCCGAGTTTGCCGGCCTCGCGCCACAGGGTCTCGCGGTCGTAGCCGCGTCCGTGGCGGCGGCCGAGGGCGGCGACGGCGGCGCGGAGCGCGGTGTGCTCCTCGCTCTCGGTCAGGAAGCTCGTACGGTCCGGGGTGCCGCTCATGAGGGATCTTCCTCCGGTGCGTCGGTGGCGGTGACGACGGCGAGCAGTGCGCCGACCTCGACCTGGCGGCCGGGGACGGCGAGGAGTGCGGTGAGCGTGCCGGAGGCGGGCGCGACGACGCGGTGCTCCATCTTCATCGCCTCCAGCCAGACGACCGGCTGCCCGGCGCCGACCCGTACCCCCTCGGCCAGCCCCTCCGCGACCCGTACGACGGTCCCGGGCAGGGGCGCGAGCAGCGAGCCCGGCTCGGCGCCCCGGCTCGGGTCGGCGAACCGGGGCCGAGCCCGCAGCCGGTACGAACCGGTGGCGGAGTCGACGTGGACCTCGTCGCCGTACGCGGCGACATCGAAGTGCGTGACGACGCCGCCGGTTTCGAGACCGACACGGGAGGGCGAGACGGAGGTGACCCGTACGGTGCCGGCTGCCCCGTCCCCCTCCACGGCCGCTTCGGCGCCCTCCGCCGTCACTTCGGCGTCCTCCGTCGCGTTCTCGACCACGAAGCCGTCGCGGGTCGCCCGGTAGCGGATCTCGTGCGCGCCGTACGTCTTGGTCTGCGGCGCCGACGGTACGTTCCGCCAGCCGCCGAGGCGGGCCGGGACGGCCCCGCCCCGGGACCGGGCGGCGGCGTCGGCGAGCGCGGCGGCGACGGCGGCGTGCCGCTCACCGGCGCCCGGGGCGGGGGCGGTGAGGGCCGCCAGGTGGCGGTCGTAGAAGCCGGTGTCGAGCCGCCCCGCGAGGACCTCCGGATGCTCCAACGACCGTACGAGCACGGCCCTGTTGGTGTCGGGGCCGTGCACCCGGGCGCGGCGCAGCGCGTCCCGGAGACGGCGCAGGGCGGCGGCCCGGGTGGGCGCCCAGGCGATGACCTTGGCGATGAGCGCGTCGTAATGGACGCCGATGGTGTCGCCCCCGGCGTACCCGGCGTCGACGCGCAGCCGGGGCGCGTCCCCCCGCGCGCGCCCGGGGTCCCCGGCCCCCGGCACCTCCAGCAGGTGCAGCCGGCCCGCCCGGGGGGCCCAGCCGTCCGCCGGGTCCTCGGCGTAGAGGCGTGCCTCCACCGCGTGCCCGCGCGCGGCCGGCGGCTCCGGCGGAAGGGGCGTGCCCTCCGCGACGGAGAGCTGCAGGGCGACCAGGTCCAGGCCGAACACCTCTTCCGTGACGGGGTGTTCGACCTGGAGGCGGGTGTTCATCTCCAGGAAGTAGGGGCGGCCGTCGGCCGAGATCAGGAACTCGACCGTGCCCGCGCCCCGGTAGCCGACCGCGCGGGCCGCGGCGACGGCCGCCCCGGCCAGCTCCGTACGGAGCGCGTCGGGCAGCGCGGGCGCCGGCGACTCCTCGATCACCTTCTGGTGGCGGCGCTGCAGTGAGCAGTCGCGGGTGCCGAGCGCCCATACCGTGCCGTGCGCGTCGGCGAGTATCTGCACCTCCACATGGCGGCCACCGGTCACATAGGGCTCGGCGAAGACCTCGCCGTCCCCGAACGCGGCCCGCGCCTCCGCCGACGCCTCCCGCGCTTCCCGTTCCATGTCGCCGAGTTCGCGCACGATCCGCATGCCCCGGCCGCCGCCGCCCGCGGCCGCCTTCAGCAGCAGCGGCAGGTCCGCCCGGGTCGCGGCGGCCGGGTCGACGGGCGCGAGCAGCGGCACGCCTGCGGCGGCCATCAGCTTCTTCGCCCGGGTCTTCGACGCCATCGCCTCGATCGCCTCCGGGGGCGGCCCGATCCACACCATCCCGGCATCGAGGACGGCCCGCGCGAACTCCGCGTTCTCGGCGAGGAATCCGTACCCGGGATGGACCGCGTCCGCGCCCGCCGCGAGCGCCGCACGCACCAGCAGATCGCCGCGCAGATAGGTGTCGGCGGGCGCGGCCCCCGGCAGTCGTACGGCCAGGTCGGCAGCGCGTACGTGCAGCGCGCCCGCGTCGGCGTCCGCGTGCACGGCGACCGTGGTGATCCCCAGCTCCCGGCAGGTGCGGAAGACGCGGCAGGCGATCTCGCCCCGGTTCGCGACCAGAACAGCACCGATCATCGTCTCTCCCTCATCTCTCGTCCCCCTCACCCGTCCCGTTCACCTCACATCAGGTCACATCAGGTCACATCCGGTCACATCCGGTCACATCCGGAAGACGCCGAAGCCGCCGCGCACGCCCTCGACCGGGGCGCTGTGCACGGCGGACAGGCACAGCCCGAGGACCGTGCGGGTGTCGCGCGGGTCGATGACACCGTCGTCGTAGAGCCGCCCCGAGAGGAAGACCGGCAGCGACTCGGACTCGATCTGCCGCTCCACCATCGCGCGCAGCGCCGCGTCCCCCTCCTCGTCGTACACCTGCCCCTTCGCGGCGGCCGATGCGCGCGCCACGATCGACAGGACGCCCGCGAGCTGCTGCGGTCCCATGACGGCGGACTTGGCGCTCGGCCAGGCGAAGAGGAAACGCGGGTCGTACGCCCGGCCGCACATGCCGTAGTGCCCGGCGCCGTACGACGCGCCCATCAGGACCGAGAGGTGCGGGACCTTCGAGTTCGCCACCGCGTTGATCATCATCGCCCCGTGCTTGATGATGCCGCCCTGCTCGTACTCCTTGCCGACCATGTAGCCGGTGGTGTTGTGCAGGAAGACGAGGGAGATGTCGCGCTGGTTGGCGAGCTGGATGAACTGCGCGGCCTTCTGCGACTCGGCGGAGAACAGCACGCCCTGCGCGTTGGCGAGGATCCCGACCGGATAGCCGTGCAGCCTGGCCCAGCCCGTCACCAGGCTGGGCCCGTACAGCGGCTTGAACGCGTCGAAGCCGGAGCCGTCCACGATCCTGGCGATCACCTCGTGCGGATCGAAGGGGATCTTCAGGTCGCCGGGGACGATGCCGAGGAGTTCGTCCTCGTCGTACGCGGGCGGCTCCACGGAGTCCGGTGCCGGATCGGCCTGCGCCTTGCGCCAGTTGAGGCGCGCGACGATACGCCGGGCCTGCCGGAGCGCGTCGGGTTCGTCGCGCGCGAGGTGGTCGGCGAGTCCGGACGTACGGGCATGCATCGCCGCCCCGCCCAGGGACTCGTCGTCGCTCTCCTCGCCCGTGGCCATCTTCACCAGCGGCGGCCCGCCGAGGAAGACCTTCGACCGCTCCTCGATCATGACGGTGTGGTCGGACATCCCGGGCACGTACGCGCCGCCCGCCGTCGAGTTGCCGAAGACGACGGCGACGGTCGGGATCCCGGCTGCGGAGAGCCGGGTGAGATCGCGGAAGAGCGCGCCGCCGGGGATGAAGATCTCCTTCTGGGAGGGGAGATCGGCGCCGCCGGACTCGACGAGGCTGATGAGGGGGAGGCGGTTGGCGTACGCGATCTCGTTGGCGCGCAGGGCCTTGCGCAGGGTCCACGGGTTGGACGAACCGCCGCGTACGGTCGGGTCGTTGGCGGTGATCACACACTCGACGCCCTCGACCACCCCGACCCCGGTGACCATGGACGCGCCGACCGGGTGATCACTGCCCCAGGCGGCGAGCGGGGAGAGCTCCAGGAACGGGGTGTCGGGGTCGAGCAGCAGCTCGATCCGCTCCCGGGCCGCCAGCTTGCCGCGCTCACGGTGGCGGGCGGTGTACTTCGGGCCGCCGCCGGCGAGGGCCTTGGCGTGCTCGGTGTCGAGCTGCGCGAGCTTGGCGAGCATGGCGGCGCGGTGGGCGGCGTAGTCGGCGGAGGTGACGTCGAGGGTGGAGGGGAGCACGGTCACTGCGGGGCCTCCGGTGCGTCGGTTCCGTGGGTTCCATGGGTGCCGTGGGTTCCATGGGTGCTGGGGGTTCCGTGGGTGCTGCCGGTACTGCCGGTACTGCCGGTGCTGTCGGTGCTGTCGGTGAGCTGAGGGGCATCCGGGAGCAGCGACACCGGGATGTCGAGATGGCGCGAGCGCAGCCACTCCCCCAGCGCCTTCGCCTGGGGGTCGAACCTGGCCTGCGCGGCGACCCCCTCGCCGAGCAGCCCCTCGACGGTGAAGTTGACGGCGCGGAGGTGCGGGAGGAGATGCCGCTCGACGCGTAACTCAGCGACCTCGGGGAGGAGTTGGCGGAACCGTTCCACTGTCATCTCATGCGCCAGCCACCGCCACGCGGCCTCGCTCTCCGTCCAGAGCCCGACGTTCGCGTCCCCGCCCTTGTCGCCGCTGCGGGCGCCCACGACGGCTCCGAGGGGGGCGCGGCGGGTGGACAGCCCGGCGGGCAGCGGCGGCGGAAGTCCGGGGGACGGCACCACGGGCGGCGAGGTGTCCGGCTCGGCCGTACGTAAGGGACGCGGGACGGACCGCCGGGTCCCGTCCGGCAGTACGGCCACCTGCGTCACCTCGCCCGCGTCGATGTAAGCCGCCTCGAAGACCCCGTACGGCGTGCCCTTGCCCGGCGGGGCCGTCACGTGGAAGCCCGGGTAGCTGCCGAGGGCCAGCTCGACCGCCGCCCCGGTGACCGCCCGCCCCACCGTCTCCGGGTCGCTGTCGCGCACGACGAGCCGGAGCAGCGCGCTCGCGGTCTCCTCGGTGGCGGCGTCCGGCCGGTCCGTACGGGACAGCTCCCAGCGGACCTCCGCCGGGCGGCGCCTCGGGGCGGGCCCGTCGAGTGCGTCCTCCACCTGGGTCCGGACGAGGCGGGCCTTGGCCTCGACATCGAGACCGGTGAGGACGAAGACGACCTCGTTGCGCCAGCCGCCGATCCGGTTGAGCCCGACCTTGAGCCCCGGGGGCGGCGGTTCGCCGCATACGCCGGTGATCCGCACGCGATCGGGGCCGTCCTGGTGGAGCCGTACGGTGTCGAGCCGGGCGGTCACGTCCGGGCCCGGATACCGGGCGCCCCCGGTCTCGTAGAGGAGCTGTGCGGTGACGGTGCCGATGTCCACGACCCCGCCCGTACCGTCGTGCTTGGTGATGACCGCCGAGCCGTCGGCGTGGATCTCGGCGAGGGGGAAGCCGGGACGGCGCACGTCGTGCCGGGCGAAGAAGGAGTAGTTCCCGCCGGTCGCCTGGGTGCCGCACTCCAGCACATGCCCGGCGACGACCGCACCGGCGAGCGCGTCGAGGTCGGGGCCGGGGTCGGCCCCCGCGTCGGCCGCCTCGTCCCAGCCGAAGTGCGCGGCGGCGGGGCCCGTCACCAGCGCCGCGTCCGTGACCCGCCCGGTGACGACGACATCGGCGCCGGCCCGCAGGCAGGCCGCGATCCCGGCGCCGCCGAGATAGGCGTTGGCGGCGAGGACGCCGTCGCCCCACTCCCGACGTCGCAGCAGGTCGTCGCCCTCGACATGGGCGACCCGTACGGGCACTCCCACCCGGTCGGCCAACTCCCGCACGGCGTCGGCCAGTCCGGCCGGATTGAGCCCGCCCGCGTTGGTGACGATCCGGACGCCCCGCTCATGGGCGAGCCCGAGCCCCTCCTCCAACTGCCGGAGGAACGTCTTCGCGTACCCCGCGCGCGGGTCCTTCCGGCGGTCCCGGCCCAGGATGAGCATGGTCAGTTCGGCGAGATAGTCGCCGGTCACGACGTCGAGAGGCCCGCCGGTGAGCATCTCGCGCAGGGCGTCGAAGCGGTCGCCGTAGAAGCCGGAGGCGTTCCCGATCCGCAGCACGCCGCCGCCGCTCACTCCGAGCCCTCCGGCGCCCGCCCCGCCCCCGGTGGCCCGGCGAACGCCTGCGCGATGTCCAGCCACCGCCCGGCGTCGGCGCCCTCGGCCCGTACGGCGAGATCCGCGCGATGGGCCCGTCGGGTCACCAGCAGACAGAAGTCGAGCGCGGGCCCGGTCACGTACTGGCCCGCCCCCTCGGGTCCGTACGCCCACAACACCCCTCCGGGGCCGGTCAGTTCGACGCGGAACTGCTCGGCGGGCGGCTGTTCCCCGCGTACCAGGAAGGCGTAGTCGCGGGCCCGTACGCCGATCCTGGCGATGTGTCGCAGCCGCGCGGTCGGCGCGCGCGTCACCCCGAGCGCGTCCGCGATGTCCTGGCCGTGCGCCCAGGTCTCCATCAGCCGCGCCGTGGCCATCGAGGGGGCGCTCATCGGCGGCCCGTACCAGGGGAAACGCGCACCGGCCGGCGCCTCGTCAAGGGCGCGCCGCAGCCGCTCGCGGCCGTCGCGCCACCGGGCGAGGAGTACGGGGGCCGGCAGCGCGGCCCCCGCCCGAGCACCGTCGTCCACGAAGGTGGCGGGGGCCGTGACGGCCTTCTCCGCCTCCCCGGCGAAGGCGGCCGGGTCGGTCGCGGCGAGCAGCGCCACCCGGTCGGTCCAGGCGAGATGGGCGATCTGGTGGGCGATGCTCCAGCCGGGGGCAGGGGTGGCCACGGCCCACTCCGGCTCGCTCAACCCGCTTACCAGCAGGTCGAGTTCGTCGCTCTCGACGCTCAGGTCCCCGAACACGGCGGTGGCGTCGGACACTGCGGCGTCGGACACGGGTGCGCTCCCCTCGGGGCACGGCGATGTGCGTGCCCCGGAGCATGGCAGTACCCGAATTGACAAGCAAGCACACTTACCCGTCGACGCCTTGCTCCCCGGCGCCCACTCTCCCGGCGTCCTACTCCCCCGGCGTCCCACTCCCCCGGCGCCGCGCCTTCCCCAGCGCCTTGCCTTCCCGTGCCCCGCTGCGGGTCCGCTCCCGCGCCCGCACCCCCACCTGGGTCCGTACGGCCCCCATGCTCGCCGCGATGACCAGCACGATCGCCAGCGCGTCCAGCGTGGAGAGCGCCTGGTCCAGGATGAGGAACCCGCAGGCCGCCGCGACACCCGGCTCCAGGCTCATCAGCACGGAGAAGGTGGGCGCGGGCATCCGCCGCAGCGCGATCAGTTCGAGGGTGTACGGCAGGACGGACGACATGAGCGCCACCACCAGGGCCAGCCCCAGCGTGGACGGCTCCAGCAGCTTCGCCCCCGACTCCAGGAAGCCCAGCGGCAGGATGAGCAGCGCCCCGACCGCCATCGCCAGGGCCAGCCCGTCCGCCTGCGGGAAGCGCCGGCCGGTGCGCGCGCTGAAGACGATGTACGTCGCCCACATCACGCCCGCGCCGAGCGCGTACCCGACGCCGAGGAGGTCGAGCCGGTCGAAGCCGCCCCCGCTGAGCAGCACCACCCCACCGAGCGCGAGCACCGCCCACAGCAGGTTGACCAGCCGCCGGGAGACGATCACCGAGAGGGCGAGCGGGCCGAGGACTTCGAGGGTGACGGCGACGCCCAGCGGGATACGTTCGAGGGCCTGGTAGAAGAGGCCGTTCATGGCGGCGAGGGTGGCGCCGAAGACGACGACGGTCCCCCAGTCGGTGCGCGAGTGCCCGCGCAGCTTCGGCCGGCACACGGCGAGCATGACGAGCGCGGCGAGCCCGAGCCGCAGCGTGACGATGCCGACGGCGCCGGTGCGGGGCATCAGCAGGACGGCGACGGCTGCCCCGACCTGCACGGAGAGCCCACCCGCGACGACGAGGGCGACGGGCCCGAGGGGCTGCCGCCGGGACCCGGGGGCCGCCGCACCGGAACCCACCGCGCCGACACCCTCGGCTCCGGTCCGACCGTCAACTCGTTCAGCAGTTCCTGCGGCAACTCCTGCGGCAGTTCCTGCGGCGACGGCTTCGGGCACCGGTACGGCGGCACCCACGGCGGCGGTACGCGACTCCTCCACCACAACTTCCTCCCCTCGGTCTCAACGACACGTCGGAAACGTCCAACAGACACCCGACGGAACATCCAACGAAACATCCAATGAACACGACAGTCCAACATGCTGGACGTTCAATCCAAGATACTGCACTCCGGCAGCTCGCTCATCCGCGCACCGCCCCCTCACGCTACGGCCGCCGTCCTCACCCCGGGAAATACGAAGTGGGCTGGGGTTATGCTCCAGAAGCATGAGCATCGAGCTGCGTCATCTCCGCTGCTTCCTCGCCATCGCCGAGGAGTCCAGCATGACCAGGGCCGCGGCCCGGCTCCATCTCACCCAGCCCGTCGTCTCCCGCACCCTCGCGGCACTGGAGAAGCAGCTCGGTGTGCGGCTCGTGGAGCGCTCCACCCACCATCTCGCCCTCACCGCCGAGGGCCGCGCCTTCCGTACCAGGGCGGCGGCCGCGGTCACCGCGTTCGACGAGGCGCTCGACACCGGCCGGCTGGGCCACCGCCCGCTGCGCCTCGGCCACGCCTGGTCGGCCTTCGGCCCGTACACCACGCCCCTGCTGCGCCGCTGGCAGCGGGAGCACCCGGAGGCCCCGCTCGAACTGCTCAGGATCGACGACCGTACGGCGGGGCTCGCCCGGGGGGAGGTCGACGCGGCGCTGCTGCGCGGGCCGGGGCAGCCGGGGGCGGAGACTCCGGGGCTGGTCGCGGAAGCGCTGTTCACCGAGGCCCGGACGGCGGCGGTCCCCGCCGACGGTCCGCTCGCCGCCCGCGCCTCGCTGACGCTGGCGGAGCTGGCGTCCGAGACGGTGGTCGTGAACACGGTCTCCGGCACGACGACCCCGGCGCTGTGGCCGGGGAGGACGGGCCCGACGAGCACGCTCACGGTCGGCAACACCGACGACTGGCTGACGGCGATCGCGGCGGGCCGGGGCGTCGGCGTCACGGGCACCTCGACGGCGGCCGTGCACCCGCACCACGGGGTCGCCTACCGCCCGCTGCCGGACGCGCCGCCGCTCCAGCTCTTCCTGGCGTGGCGGGCGGCGGCCCCGCACCCGGCGATCCACGATCTGGTGGCACTGGCGCGCGAGCTGGCGGCGGGATCGTAACCGCACGGCACCCCACCGGCCACATGGACGATTGAACCGAAACCGCCGCCGGTCCGTACAGTTTGGCGGCGGTCCCGGCCCGACGGGTCCGGTCCGCCGTGCCACAAGGGGTTTCGCACGGAAGGACCTTCAGGTTGTCGCTCTGGACGCGCGCTCGTCGGCTGCTGAACACGGACAATGCGAAGGCTCCGGAGCCGGCCCCGGAGCACACACCGAACACGCCTGATGCCCCGGAGGGCACACCGGACGCTCCGCAGGGCGCACCGGAACGGCCGGACGCATCGGCACCGACACCCACTCCGGCACCGGCACCGACACCGGCACCGGCACCGGCATCGGCACCCACCGGCCTGCGGGACCGGCACCCGTCCCTGGTCAGGGCCGCGTCCTGGACGCTCACCGGCCTGGCCGCCGTGCTGGTCTTCGTCGCCCTCCTCCTCCCGAACGAAGCCTCCCTCATCACCCCCGAAGCCTTCGCGCACCTGCCGGGGGAGGTGATCATCGGCGCCGCCGTGCTGCTCGTCCTGCCGCCCAGGGCGGGCCGGGTGGCGGCAGTCGTCGCGGGCGCGGGCCTCGGCCTGCTGACCCTTCTCAAATTCCTCGACCTGGGCTTCTACACGGTCCTGGACCGGCCGTTCGACCTGGTGCTCGACTGGATCCTGTTCGACGACGCCGAGTCCTTCCTCCGGGACACGCTCGGCCGGGCCGGCGCGGTCGCCGCCGTGATCGGGATCGTGGTCCTCACCTTCGCCGTGGTCGTCCTGATCACGCTGGCGGTCGTACGACTGGCCGGCCTCATGGTCCGCCACAGCGGCCCGACGACCCGTACCACCCTGCTGTTCGGCACGGTGTGGGTGACCTGCACGGCGCTCGGCGTCCAGATCGCCGGGGTGCCCGTCACGTCCAGGAGCGCGGCCGATCTCGTACGGAGCCACGCCGACCTGGTGAGTGCCGGGCTGAAGGACGGCAAGCAGTTCGCCAAGGAGGCCGCCGTCGACCACTTCCGCGACACCCCGCCCGACCAGTTGCTGACGGCGCTGCGCGGCAAGGACGTCATCTTCACGTTCATCGAGAGCTACGGCCGCAGCGCGATCGAGGACCCGGCGATGGCACCGCAGGTCGGCGAAGTGCTTGACGGCGGTACGGAAAGGCTCAAGGCGGCCGGGTTCGCCTCCGAGAGCGGCTGGCTCACCTCGCCGGTCGCGGGCGCCGGGAGCTGGCTGGCGCACTCCACCTTCATGTCCGGCATGTGGATCAAGAACCAGCAGCGCTACCGCAGCGCCACGTCGAGCGACCGCCTCACCCTCACCGGCGCCTTCGGACGCACGGGGGACTGGCGGACGGTGGGCATCATGCCGGGCGTCACCCGCTCCTGGCCGGAGGGGAAGTACTTCGGCCTCGACCACATCTACGACTCGCGGGACATCGGCTACCAGGGCCCGAAGTTCAGCTGGTCGCCCGTACCCGACCAGTACAGCCTGGACGCGTACGAGCGCCTGGAGCACGGCAAGAAGGACCGCGGGCCGCTGATGACGGAGATCGTCCTCGCCTCCAGCCACAACCCCTGGTCGCCCATCCCGAAGATGGTCGGCTGGGACGAGATCGGGGACGGCTCCATCTACCACGGGATCAAGAAGGAGGGCACGAACCCCACGGAGGTGCTGGCCGACCCCGAGAAGCTGCGCAACGAGTACCGCCGGGCGATCGAGTACTCGCTGAGCAGCCTCATCTCGTACGTGGAGAAGTACGGCACCGACGACACCGTCCTGGTCTTCCTCGGCGACCACCAGCCCAACGCGACCGTCACGGGCCCCGGCGCGGGCCGCGACGTCCCGATCTCGATCGTCGCCCGCGACCCGAAGGTCCTGGACCGGATATCCGGCTGGAACTGGCAGGACGGCCTGAAGCCGGGCCCGGACGCCCCGGTCTGGCGCATGGACACCTTCAGGGACCGCTTCCTGACGGCGTACGGCCCGCAGAAGAGCACCGCGCAGGCGGCACCCCGCCCGGACGCCGAGCCGGGCGCCGAGCCGGGCGCCGAGCCGTCGGGCAAGGTGGCGTCGGGCGGCCAGGCGAAGGAGTGACCGGACGGACCCGCGCAACCGTCAGCCAGGGGTGACGGGAGCCGACTGCCTGCCCAGCCCGAGGAGCGCGGGCCGTCACTCCAGGGTGATCCGGGCGGCGACCGGCAGGTGGTCGCTGCCGGTCGCCGGCAGGGTGCGTATATGGCCGACCGTTCCGCCGCGGACCATGACCTGGTCGATCCGGGCCAGCGGGAAGGCCGTGGGGAAGCTGAAGGCCATGCCCCGTTCCGCCACGTTCATCCGGGAGGTCACCGGGGCCAGCCCACGGTCGTCGACCGTGCTGTTGAGATCGCCCAGCAGGATCACCGCCTCGACCTTCTCCGCGGCGATTTCCCCGCCCAGCAGACCCGCGCTCTCGTCGCGCCAGGCGGACGCGAGGCCGGTCGCCCGGATACGTATCGAGGGCAGGTGGGCGACGTACGCCGCGACCTCGCCGTGCGGCGTACGGACCACGGCCCGCAGCCCCCGCCGCCACCCCTCCCCGATCCCCTGGGGGCTGATGTCCAGCAGCCCCGCCTCGGTCAGCGGATGCTTCGACCAGAGCCCGACGGTGCCCTGGACCGCGTGGTGGGGGTACTCCGCGGCGAGCGTCCTCTCGTAAACCTCCAGCGCCGGGGACACCAGCTCCTCCAGCGCGATCAGATCGGGCCCGGCCGCGGCCAGCGCGCGGGCCGTGCCCGCCGGGTCGGCGTTCTCGTCGCTGACGTTGTGCTGCACCACGACCAGGTCGCGCGGACCGGGCCCGGGGGCGGGCAGCAGCAGCCCGCCGAAGAGGTACGTCCAGGCCGCCACCGGCAGCAGCAGCGCCACCAGCGCGAGAGCGGAACGGCGCAGCAGCGCGAGGCCGAGCAGGACCGGGACCGCCAGGCCGAGCCAGGGCAGGAATGCCTCCAGCAGACTCCCCAGCCGGCCCGCGGAGTTGGGCACGGCCCGGTGGAACACCAACAGCCCGGCCGTCACCACCGCCACCCCGGCGACCACCCGCCCCCGCGCCCAGGCGGACCGCCCCTCGCCGCCACCCTCCCCACGCCCCGCCACACGCCGGAACACCGCCTTCACCGTCGACGGCGATGTCGACGCAGCACCGCTGTCCGCCCGTACCTGCTCCACCATGGCTTCCCGTCCACTTGACCTTGTCCCTCAGGACGAGTGGCCGGGCCGATCAGTTTCAGTCCGTCACCAGGCTGTCCGGGCACCATGTTTTCCTGGAGCCCGCGTTCCCCTTCAGGGCGGTGAGTGCCGTGTCCTCGGCGTGTTCCGGGGTGCTTGCCAGGCGTACGCTGCGGGTACTGGAGCCCTACTCGTCAAGGGAGCGCGCACCATGACTGATCTGCCCGCAGAGCTGACGACCGGTGAGCGGATCCGCATTCTTCGAGAACGCCGAGGGATGAGCCGGGCCGTGCTCGCCGCTCTGGTCGGCCGGTCTTCGGACTGGTTGAAGAAGATCGAGAACGGCGAGCGGGAGCTCAGGTCGATCACGCACCTTGTGCGGCTGGCTCAGGTGCTGCGCATCGCGGATGTGGCCGTACTGACGGGGGACGAATTGGCCATCCCCGCCGATGCGGTGGGCAAGCTCTCGCACACTTCCGTGACGCCCATCAGGGCGGCTCTGCACGGCGTCTCGTTCGGCGGACGCCCGACCCTGGGCACGTACTCCCCCGAGGCTCTGAAAGGCCGCGTGGAGGGCGCTTGGCGGCTCTGGCACGGCAGCACCCACCAGCGAACGGAAGTCGGCGCGCTGCTGCCTGACCTGATCAAGGACGCACACGCGTGCGTCAGGGCTCACCATGGCGACGACCGCCGCGCGGCTCATGCTGTGACGGCCGACCTGTATCGGCTCGTTCAGCGCCTGCTGGCACACATCTGTGAACCTGAGCTGTACTGGCTCGCCCTGGACCGTGGACGGGCGCACAGCGAGGAGGCGGACAGCCCCGTCGCCCTCGCGCTGGCCGCGTGGTCCACGGCTATTGGGCAGCGTGCGGCGGGCTTCGCGGAGGAAGCCGTTCAGACCGACGAAGCGGGTATGGCGCTGCTGCGTGATCTACTGGAGGACGGAGCAGCCGAAGTACTCGGAGTCTACGGCGCGTTGAATCTTCAGGCGGCCATCTCGTGTGGGCTGGAAGGCCGCTCCGGCGACGCTGAGCGGTACCTGGCCGAAGCGGACCGTACGGCGTCCCGTCTGCCCGCCGGGTACACGCACGGCCCTTCAGCGTTCGACGCGTCCAACGTCGCCATTCACAGTGTCAGCGTCGGTGTGGGACTGCTGACTCCCGGCGAGGCGCTGCGACGCTCCGAGCACCTCACGCCCGAATCGGTCGGCTCACTGGAACGCCGCTCCCGCCTACTGCTCGATATCGCGGCCGGGCACCACCAGAAGCACGAGACGGCGGCAAGCGTGCACTACCTGTCAGCAGCGCACAGGGTCAGCCCGGAAGGCGTGCGCTACGTGCCCTTCGCGCGTGGCCTGGCAGGAGACTTGGCCAAGGCTGCGAGTGGCCCGCTGAAGGCTGATGCCGTCGCGCTCGCCGAGGCCGTTGGGGTAGCTGCCGCTTAGCCCGAAAGAGTGAGGGGACAGTTTGGGTCCGGCACCAAGTCGCCTTCCACCTACCGTACTTCCAACTACGAAGGAGTACCTCATGGGTGGACAGCACAGCGGCGGCTCCGGAAGCGGCCAGGGCGGCAGCCAGCAGGACGACAGCAACAGCGGGGCCAAGCACGGTGGCGGCGGCTCCGACGAGGGCGGCAACACGTCCGACGGTTCCGGCCCCGCGACGGGTAAGTAGGCGCACGTGACCCCACGTACGGAGGAGGCGGGCTCTTCGGGGCTCGCTTCTGCGCTCGTGGAAGCGGGCGCCCTGACTTCTGACTGGCTGCCGACGTTCAAGGCGGTCCCACGCGAGCTGTTCGTGCCCGACCGCATCTGGCCGGGTATCGCGGACGGCACTCGGCAGGCCACGTTGGTGGACCGTGCCAAGGACGCCGACGCGTGGTTCCAGGCGGTGTACTCCGACATTCCTCTCACGACGCAGTGGGACGACGGACAACACGCGGGGGATGGACTGGGAGTCACACCGACAAGCTCCAGTTCCATGCCACGCATGGTCTTCTCGATGCTCGCCGACCTGGGCGTGCAGGAAGGACACCGTGTACTGGAAATCGGTACCGGCACGGGCTGGAACGCGGGCCTGCTCTCTCACCGCCTCGGCGGCGCGAACGTGGTCAGCGTCGAGTACGACGAGGACGTGGCCAAGGACGCCGGGGAGAACCTCCGGGGCGCCGACCTGTCCCCCCTGGTCATCGTGGGAGACGGCCGCTCAGGTCACGCCGGCGGTTCCCCGTACGACCGTGTCATCGCGACGTGCTCGGTCGGGGAGGTGCCCCGGACCTGGATCGAACAGACTTGCCCCGGCGGGGTCATCGTCGCTCCGTGGGGAACCGAGTACGGCGGTGAGCACATCGTGCGCCTTGTCGTGGGCGCCGACTCCACGGCGAGCGGCCCCTTCACCCGCTCCAGTGCCTTCATGCGCCTGCGGCAGCAGCGCACGGAGCGCCCGCCCTTCTCCGCCTACTTCAACGGCCGGAAGTGGCCCGCAGGCGGCGCGAGAAGCACGACCGCACTTTCCCCCGCCGACATCGGCGGGTGGCTGCAACAGTTCGTCATCGGCCTGCTTCTACCTGGGGCGTTCTGGCGGGTCGAACGCTACGACGACGGCTCCTACACCCTGTGGACGTACAGCACCGACACGGAGTCATGGGCGTCCGCCGACTATGTGCCGAAGGCAGACCGGTACGAGGTGGTCCAGTCCGGCCCGCGCAACCTGTGGGACGAGACGGAAGGTGCGTACCGCTGGTGGGAGGAGCAAGGCCGCCCCGGCTTCGAACGCTTCGGGCTCACGGTGGACGGTGACGGCGAACGGGTCTGGCTCGACTCCCCGTACCGCCCGGTACCGATCCGGAACCCCTGACAAGGGCGCGTGAGCCTGCCCCTGGCCGACCCCGGTTCGGCCATCAGCCGAGAGCGCCGAGCAACTCGCGCTCCCGCCGGGCACTCAGCCCGGCCCGCCGTACCCGGTCGAGTCCCTCCTCCCGCTCCCAGCGCAGCGTGTCGGCCAGCAGCTCCGCCCGGGGCCGATGGCGGAGCCCCGCCGCGCGCGCCGCCGCCCCGCTCCGGGCCTGCCACCCCTCCCAGCCGGGCTCGACCAGCCACAACGGCAGCGATTCGGCTCCCATGAACTCCCCGACGCCGTTCGCGACCAGCCAGGCCGAGTCGGCGGTGACCACCGGGCCGGTGTGCCCGCCGAGCTCCCGGGACAGCTCGATCCACTCCCCGAACGGAAGGACAGGGCCGACGGCGTCGTACGTACCCGTGCCGCCCTTCTCCGCGCTGTCGAGCAGCCAGGCGGCCAGGTCCCGTACGTCGACCACCTGGGTCGGCATGGCCGGTGCGTCGGGAACGAGCATCGGCCCGTGCGGATCACGCGCTCCACGGGCCACCCAGTAGCCGGAGCGTCCGCTGTGGTCGCCAGGACCACCGATGAGACCGGCGCGCGCGATGAGGAGACGGTCACCCACGACGGCCGCCGACTCCTGTTCGCAGGCCACCTTCGCCTCGCCGTACACCTCACGGTCGGCCTCGCCCAGATCAGCCGGGGTCGGAGGGAGCAGGGCCGTGGACTCGTCCGCGTCCAGCACACCATGGGAGGCGTAGGCGCTGACGGAGGAGACGTATGTCCAATGCCCGGCCCTGCCCCCGAGCGCGTCGAGCGCCCCGCGAACGAAACCGGGCTGCCAGGACACCTCCATGACCGCGTCCCACTCGCGGTCGAGCAGCGGTTCGTACGCCGAGGAATCACGCCGGTCGGCGGCCACCATCCGTGCCCCGTCCGCGACTTCACCGCTCTCGCCGCGCGCGAGGCACGTCACCTGATGGCCGCGCCTGAGCGCCTGCCGCGCCAATTCCCTGCCCAGCCAGGCCGTTCCGCCCAGAATCAAGATCTCCATGCCCGCAGCCAAGCACCGCGAGCAGCGGGTGCCCAGACGGATTAGCTGTCAGCAGAGCGTCCCCCGGCCCGTCCCTCGCACCGGCACCCGCCGATCGCAGCACCGTCGTCCGGGCCCCGGTCGGGCCGCCGGTGGCTCGGCGCCGGGGTGAAGACCAGCCCTCCCGCCACCAGTCCCAGACAGACGCCGGCCACCACCAAGTCCCACATCGGCCCGTCGGTCGCGGACTCCGTCACGCACCCGCCGCCTCACGCCCGGCCAGCGTGAACCAGACGGCTTTGTGCGAGGGCGAACATCCCCCGTAGATCGTCGCGCCCCACGCGGCGGCGAGGCGCGCGACGAGCAACAGCCCCTGTCCCTTTTCCCGTTCGACGTCCATGGCGGGCGCGGGAGCCCCCGGTACCGGGAGGACCCAGGGGTTCTCGTCGGCGACGAAGACGGTGACCCGTTTGCGGCTGACCGTCACCTGCACGCGGATCAGGCGCGTACCGGAGTGCCGGTGCGCGTTCGTCACAATCTCGGTGACACACAGACGCGCATCGTCCACGAGGCGGAGATGCCTGCTCACCGCGAGCAGCGAGGCGACGAAGTCTCGCGCGATCTTCGGCGCGGACGCCGTGTTGGGCAGGAGGAGCCGGTAGGTCTCGCCTCCCTGCGGCAGCGGGGGTACGGAAGGAACGGGAAGGGCGGTGACAGAAGCCATGTCGTTCTCCAACGCGATGCGATACGAAACGAACGGTTGCGCTGCGCTGCCCGCCAAGCGTGGCGATGGCCGTACCGGCGCGAGTTCAAGGCGCGCCGGGGCGGCTGCACTTCGGTCTTACTGACGGGCGACGCGGTGCCACATCAACGGTATGGGTAACTACATTCACCGGTCCATCTATGTAACTCGATCTGATGACCCTGAGTGGACCGGCGAGGCGGCAGCGCGGGAGACTGTTTCGGGAAGCGAGGAAAGTGACATGCCACCAAGGGACAACCCGAGCGTCCGCCAGGTACGCCTCGGCACGGAGTTGAAGAGGATGCGGCTGCGAGCAGGGAAGACAGCCCGCGAGGCCGCCGGCCTCTTCTCGACGGATCAATCCAGGATCAGCAACATCGAATGTGGCCGCCTCGGTATCAGCGAGGAGCGGGTCCGCAAGCTGGCGGTCTACTACGAGTGCGGCGACACGGCTTTGGTCGAAGCCCTGTGCGGAATTACGAACGAGCGTCGCGGCCAGCACTGGTGGGACGCGTATCGCGGTATCCTCCCTCCCAGCTTCCTCGACGTCTCCGAGACGGAACACCACGCGGTTTACCTGCGCTATCTGCAACCAGTGACGTTCCCCGGAATTCTGCAGACAGAGGACTACTCACGGGCGCTGTTCGACAGCGCACTCCCGAAGCTTCCCGCCGACGAAGTGAAGGCACGGACCGAGCACCGGATGAGGAGGAGTTCCCTCCTCGACCGCGAGAACCCTCCGAACCTTGAGGCCATCGTGCACGAGGCCGCACTGCGCATGCGTATCGGCGGGCGGAAGACCGCCCGCAGGCAGCTCGAACACCTCATAGAGATGTCGGAGCGCCCCGACATCATGATTCGCGTCATCCCGTTCGCCAGCGAGGACTTCACCCGCCTCACCCAGACTGCGCTCTACGCGGGCGGTGTCGTGCCGCAGCTCGACACCGTTCACCTCGACAACAGCTACGACGGCCGCTTCCTCGATACGCCCACAGATCTGGAGAATCACCGGACGGTGCTCGACGTTGCCGAGCAGGCTTCTCTGGAGCCCGCTGAGTCGCGCAGCTTCATTCATCACATCGCACGTGAACTGTAAGGGCAAGGCATGAATTCAGATATCAAGTGGCAGAAGTCGTCATTCTCCGAGGTGGGAGCGCAGTGCATCCAGATCGCCCACCACGACGGCGGGATCCTTCTGCGCGAGAGTGACGACCCGAACGTGGTAACAACCACCAGTCCAACCAAGTTCGCCGCGTTCATCTCAGGCGTCAAAACAGGCATGTTGGATCACTTCACAGACTGAGACTCACCCGACCTGCGCCAGGAGCCCTGCGCACCACTCCACCAAGGGAGCCCTCGACATACACCGGACGCCCCTCATTCCGGTACATACTTGCAAAGCTCCGTTCGGTGACGCTACGGTCACCACACGTCGTCAATCGGGGTCGGCTCCTCGGCAGGACCCTGCCCTGAGCAGCGGCGACTCTCCCCGCCCTGTGCGTTGTCGGGGAGAGCGCGAAGGGGTTGCCCCAGCCCGCCGCTCCTCATGCCGGTGGCAGGCCAGGGGCAACCCTGTTCCCCCGCACCGTGCGCGTCGAGGAGAAGGACCCCATCGCCATGAATCCACCTCCGCCCGCCGAGGAAAGCCCCAACGGCGCCCCGGAACACGGCAGTTCCGCACGGCAGCGCCTCTCCCTGCTGATCGCCGCGTTCGGGGTGAACGGCACGCTCGTCGTACCCAACGACGTGTGCACCGGCCCGGCGGCCGACGGGGATCGGCACGGTCAGCGCTTCGCTTACGACGCGGTCGGGGCGGCGGGCAGGCCGGCGAGGCGGCGTACGGCCGCGAGCCCGTCGGGGGTGCCGGGCCAGTGACGCTGAAGGGCGTCAGCTCCGGCGTGGCGGACGACGGAGCGCAGGACGGCGGCGACCATGATGGCGTCGTCGGCGTAGCCGAGGACGGGAATGAAGTCCGGTACCAGGTCGATCGGCATCGCCAGATAACCGAGCAGCAGCCACAGTCGCACCCGCACCCCGCGGGGCAGGCTCCGGTCGCGCGACAGTCGAGCGATGAGCCGCAGCAGGTCGGGCAGCAGCCGTATCGCCTCGGTGAGCAAGTTGCCGCGGGGGCGGACGAGGGCCAGCGCCCCGAGGGCGAGCAGCCACAGGAGCGCCAGGCCGCCGACGATGGCGAGTGCGATGGTCAGCCAAGGGTTCACGGTCGGCGCCCCTGCCCTTCGACGGCGGGCAGCCGGACCGAGGCGCGCCCGGTGCTGGTGTCGGGGATGGTCTCGGCCGCGAGGGCAGCGGCTTCGAACGCCTTCATCGCCTCGCGGGCGCGGTCCAGTTCGGCTCGGACCTCGGCGCCGATCGGGGCTGCGAAGTAGTCGCGGGCTTCGATCTTGGCGAGCCAGGTCTCGAAGCGAGCCAGGTCCGCCTCGGACTCCTCGACCTCGGCGTAGGTGGCGCGGCCCTTGGCCGTCTCGGTGGCGATCTCGGCGAAGAAGGCAGGCAGGCGTTCCAGCACCTCGCCGTATTCGGTGGCGACGGATGCGCGGAACTCGCCGATCAGCTCGCCGCGCTCGACCGGATCGTTCAGGGTCAGATGCAGGCAGCGGGCGGTGCCGCCCTCGGCGCGTACCTTGTCCACCAGCCTCCGTACCGTGCCGGTGACCTGGGGACGGTCGGGCAGCAGGCACACCGACTGCTGTATGTACACGGCCCCGAGCCCGCGCAGCTTGCGCCACACATGCACCCGCAGGGAGTCCGTGGCGCCTGCGGTGCTCACCGCGACCAGCAGCCAGGCATCTTCGGCTGCGGGGATCTTCCGCTGCCCCACCGGGCCGTTCTTCTCGCCATCGTTCATACCCTCGATGATACGTCCGTAACGACCACTGGTGACGGGCTGCGCGGCAGCTTTCGGCTCTGCGTAGAGCATGCTTCCTTGCAGGACGGACACAGCCCTTGATCAATATGTTACGGCCGTAACACCCGAATCTGTTCGTGAGGTCGCCCTCCCGGCGGGAAAAGTTGTCCGCTTGCAGGCGGCTCGCTGGCCGCATGCTGGCCGGCTCTTTGACTTTCTGTTTCTAGGGTCGTTGACGTTCCCCCGGCCCCGGCCGCGCACCGCTCACCGCACGGCTGAGAGCCAGTGATGTCCCCGAGCCACGGAGTTTCCATGAACGTCAAGACCCGCGCCCTGACCGCTCTGTCCACCGGTGTCCTGCTCTTCGGCCTGGTCGCCTGTGGCGGCTCCGATTCCGGAGAATCCCCCGCCGGTGCGAGCAACGCGCAGGCGTCGCAAGGGGCCCCCGCTCCTGCCACGGGCGGGGAGAAGGACACCGGGGGCGACGACGCGGGGGATCCGGTGGAGACGCCACTGACCGGGGAGGCGAAGCAGAAGACGGAGGCAGCCGCGCTGGCGGCCTTTCCGGGAACCGTGGTGAAGTCCGAGGAGGACAAGGAGAACCCCGGTCTGTACGCGGTGGAGATCAAGAAGGCGGACGGCACCGAGGTCGAGGTCTACCTCGACCCGAAGACCTTCGAGGTCGTCAAGACCAAGGACGAGGACGGCAGCTGACCCATGCGGCAACGGGGGGCGGGAGAGCCGCCCCCCCGTTCCGCACCCGGCGGTGCCCGGTGGATGCGGCAGGGCAAGGCGGTTTGCGTGACCACTCCACATGTGGCGGCCGGGCTGTGTGAGTCTGGCGCCATGCAGGTGTTGCTCATCGAAGACGACGAACGGATCGCCGGTCCGCTGGCCGAGGGCCTCGGCCGGTACGGCTTCACCGTCGAGCGGGCCGGGACCGGCGCCGCCGCGCTGGCCGCGCCCGAACCGGAGATGGTGCTGCTGGATCTGGGCCTGCCCGACATGGACGGCATCGACGTCTGCCGGGCCCTGCGGCAACGCTCCGACGTGCCCATCATCATGATCACTGCCCGGGGTGAGGAGATCGACCGCGTACTCGGCCTGGAACTCGGCGCGGACGACTACATGGCCAAGCCGTTCGGCGTACGGGAACTGGTGGCCCGCATACGGGCGGTGACCCGCCGGGCCCGTGCGGGCGCGACGAGTGACAGCACCGGGGTCCTTCCGCAGGTTCCCGGACAACTCCCCACGGCGACCACTGCGGGCGGCACCCCGGCCGCGGACAGCTCGCGACAGGTGGGGCCGCTCGCCGTCGACCCCCGCACGCGGCAGGTACACCTCGCCGGATCGCCCATCGCGCTGGCGCCGAAGGAGTTCGACCTGCTCGCCTACCTCGCTGAGGATCCTGGCGCGGTGTACTCGCGTCAGCAGATCGTGGACCAGGTGTGGGACCCGCACTTCTTCGGCCCCACCAAGACCCTGGACGTGCATGTGGCCGCCCTGCGCCGCAAGCTCGGTGACCCGGCCTGGATCGAGACCATCCGCCGGGTCGGATTCCGCCTGCGCGTACCCGACGGCTCCGCACCGCCGACCGGCCCGGAGGCGGTCTCCGGGCGTGGCATGGACGCCCGGTGACCCGGCGTCTGCTGGCCAGCTATCTCGCTCTGGTGCTGCTGGTCCTGCTGGGCCTGGAGATCCCCTTCGGCCTCGTCTACGCCCGCGGGGAGCTGTCCCGCTTCTCCAACACCATCGAGCGCGACGCCGGAATGCTCGCCGAACTCGCCGAGGAGCGCATCGAGGAAGGCGAGGCCGCCACACTGCCCCAGTTGGCTTCCGGCTACACCGCCGGCACCGGCGCCCGCGTCGTCGTGGTCGACAAGACCGGCACCGTCCTGACCGACACCGCAGGCCCCGCCGGCGCGGACCTGTCCGCCGCACCGGATATCGCCGCCGCCCTGCGCCACCGGCCCACCGTCGGCACCGCCCGCGATGCCGCCACCGGCGCCGAGACCCGTTACGCCACGATGCCCGGCTCCTCCGGCACCACGATCCGCGGCGCGGTGCGGCTGAGCCAGCCCACCACGGTGCTGACCGACCGCACCCAGGCCCTCTGGCTCACCCTCGCCGTCACCGGCCTGGGTGTGCTCGCCGCCGTGGCAGTGATCGCCTTCGCCCTGGCTCGTTGGATCATCCGCCCCGTCCACGCTCTGGAGCGTGCCACCGCCCAGCTCTCCGACGGCACCCTGACCGACCCGCCCGCCACCGATCTCGGCCCGCCCGAACTGCGGCACCTGGCCGCCTCCTTCACCGCGACCGCCACCCGCCTGCAACACCTGCTGCGCGCCCAGCGCGCCTTTGCGGCCGAAGCCTCCCACCAGCTGAAAACCCCGCTGACCGCCCTCCGGATACGTCTGGAGAACTTCGAGCCCTACCTCGACGCGTCCGCCCACGAAAGCCTCGACGAAGCGATCGACGAGACCGAACGCCTCGGCCGCATGATCCAGGGACTGCTCTCCCTGGCCCGCCTGGAAAACAGCGCTACCACTCCTGAACCGGCCGACTTCGACGCCGCAGTCGCCGACCGCGCCGCCACCTGGGACCCTTTCGCCGCCGAACAACACGTCCATATCGCCGTCACCGGCCGCCCGGCCGGGCAGGTCTGGGCCATCCCCGGGGCCCTGGAGCAGATCATCGACAATCTGCTCGCCAACGCCCTGCGCGTCTCACCTCCCGGCACCACCATCACCCTCGCCACAGCCATCACGCCCGGCGGCGTCGAGCTGCATGTGATCGACCAGGGACCGGGCATGACCGAGACCGAGCGCCAGCGCGCCTTCGACCGCTTCTGGCGGGCCTCCAGCACGCGCCATGACGGCACCGGCCTCGGTCTGCCCATCGTCGAACAACTCACCCACGCCAGTGGCGGCCACATCACCCTGGAGGCCGCCCCCGGCGGCGGCCTCGACGCCGTTGTCCGCCTCCGCCCCGCCACAGGCACGCCTCGTCCGGCGTCCGTTGTCGGGGCTGCTGCCCCGGGCCCTGCCGTCGGACGGCTGATCACCCGGTGACGGGGAATCGGTGGACGGGGATTCGTCGGACAGCGGGTAGTCGGACGGCGGTGCCGCGCACGCGGTGGGGGACCGTACTCCTCCGGTGACGAAGACGGAGGGGTAACCGGTGTCGAAGTGCATGTAGTCGGGCACCTTGATGTTCTGCCAGATCCAGTCTTCGTCGATGAAGGTCTGCCACACGAGGGCGCCGTCAAGGATGGCCCCCTTGGCACTTGTCGCTGGGGGACCAGCACTTGCAACGGAGGTCCTTCCAGGGGGTTCTGCAGCGGGTTGATGTCGATGGCGCGCCCGTTGGCGTGGGAGGGGATACCTTCGGCCAGGCGGCGGAAATTCTCGCCGAAGACGGCGCCGACCGCGTCGGTCAGGGCGGCGAAGGTCGCGCCGACGACAGTCAGTCTGCTCGTCGGCGACCGGAGCCGGATGGGGATCCTGGAGCGGCGCAAGGACGAGGCCGACCGGCGCCGGCGGATCACCGGCATCGCGGCCGAACGGCACCCCGCGATCCGGGACCGGCTCGCCCCGGGCGCGGCATCCTGGCGGAAGGCACTGGCTCCCCTGACGCCGGATCAGCGGCGCATGTCCGTCGACACCCTGCTCGCGTACGAAGCAGCTGTCAGCGGCGAGGAGCAGGGCTGAGGCGCACCCGGGGGCGGGCGACGGGCCAGGCGTCAGTCCTCCGGCGTCTCCTCCAGCGCCTCCGCCAGGACCTCCGCCAGGTGCCTCGCCCGGGTGCCGTTCAGCTGTTCCAGCTGCGTACGGCAGGAGAAACCGTCCGCCAGGATCTCCGTGCCGTCCGCGGCCGCCCTTACGGCGGGGAGCAGTTGGTCCTCGGCGCAGGCCACCGACACGTCGTAGTGGCCGCGTTCGAAGCCGAAGTTGCCCGCGAGTCCGCAGCAGCCGCCGCTCAATTCACCGGTGAGACCCGCGCTTTCACGCAGCCGGCGTTCCGCCGCATCGCCCAGGACCGCGTGCTGGTGGCAGTGGGTCTGACCGGCGACCGCGCGGTCCAGGCGCGGGGGACTCCACTGCGGGGCGCACTCCTCCAGCACCTGGGCGAAGGTACGGACGGACCCGGCGAGGCGGGCCGCGCGGGGGTCGTCGCCGAGGAGTTCCGGGAGGTCCGTGGTGAGCGCGGCGGCGCAGCTCGGCTCCAGGACGACCACCGGGAGGCCCGCGTCGAGGAGCGGCTCCATCGTGTCGAGGGTGCGGCGCAGGACCGTACGGGCCCGGTCGAGCTGGCCGGTGGAGATGTATGTGAGCCCGCAGCAGACCCTGCCGCGCGAGACCCTGCCGCGCGCGCCGGCCCCCGGTGTCACGAGGTCGAGGCCCGCCGCCTCCAGCACCCGTACCGCCGCCCGGCCGACCGACGGCGACAGGTACTCCGTGAAGGTGTCCGGCCACAGGACGGCCCTGGGCCCGCCCTCCGGCCTGCCCTCCGCCCCGCCCCTCGGCCCGCCCCCCGGCCCGTCCGGGGACACGGTCCGCCGGCCGCGGCGCAGCCAGCGGCCGAACGTCTCCGGTGCCAGCGCCGGGATCCTCCGCTCGGGGGCGATCCCGCCGAGCCGTTTCGCGGGCGCCGCCAGGGCCGGTACCCGCGCCGCCGCGTTCAGTACGCGCGCGAAGGGCGCCGCCGCGCGGAGCCACAGCGGCAGCCACCCCATCGCGTAGTGGGCCGCGGGGCGGCGCCGGCCCGCGTAGTGGTGGTGCAGGAACTCCGCCTTGTACGTGGCCATGTCCACGCCGACCGGGCAGTCGCTGCGGCAGCCCTTGCAGGACAGGCAGAGATCGAGGGCGTCCCGTACCTCCGTCGAACGCCAGCCGGCGTCCACCACCTCACCCGCGAGCATCTCGTGGAGCAGCCGGGCGCGCCCACGCGTCGAGTGCTGTTCCTCGCCCGTGGCACGGAAGGAGGGGCACATCACGCTCTCGCCCGAACTCGGTCCGGCCACGCGGCACTTGGCCACGCCCACGCAGCGCCGTACGGCCGCCGAGAAGTCCCCGCCGGCGGGGCCGTCGTGCGGATAGCCGAACGCGACGTCGACGGGCTCGCGGGGCAGCACGGCGAAGCGCAGGTTCGCGTCGAGGCGGGCCGGCCGGGCCAGTACGCCCGGGTTCATGCCGCCGTCCGGGTCCCAGATGTCCTTGAACTCGGTGAAGAGTCCGACCAGTTGGGCCCCGTACATCTTCGGCAGCAGCTCCGCGCGCGCCAGCCCGTCGCCGTGTTCGCCGGAGAGCGAGCCGCCGTGGGCGACGACGAGTTCCGCGGTCTCCTCGGAGAAGCGGCGGAAGCGCCGTACGCCCTCCTCGCTCAACAGGTCGAAGTCGATGCGGACATGGATGCAGCCGTCGCCGAAGTGCCCGTACGGCGTTCCCCGCAGGCCGTGTTCGGCCAGCAGCGTCCGGAACTCCCGCAGATACGGGCCGAGTCGGGCGGGCGGGACCGCGCAGTCCTCCCAGCCGGGCCATGCCTCACTGCCGTCCGGCATGCGCGTCGCGGTCCCGGCGGCGTCCTCCCGTACGCGCCAGAGTGCCCGCTGCCCGGCCGGGTCGGTCACGACGGCGGCGTCGAGCGCGTCGGCCGCGCGCACGATCTCCTCTGCGCGGGCGCGCGCCTCCGCAGGGGCCGCGCCGCCCGTCTCCACGAACAGCCAGGCGCCGCCGCGCGGCAGGTCGTGGCCGCCGCGCACCAGGTCCTCGGCCATGCCCTCGACGGTGAGCGGTCCGTACGGGAGGAGCCCGGCGGCGGCCTCGGCCGCGGCGCTCTCGTCCGGGTAGCCGAGCACGGCGAGGGCGCGGGCGGCGGGCGCCTCCACGAGCCGTACGGTCGCTTCGGTGACGACGCCGAGCGATCCCTCACTGCCGCAGAAGGCGCGGGCGAGGTCGGTGCCGTTCTCGGGGAGGAGCGCGTCGAGCGCGTAACCGGAGATGCGGCGGGGCATCGCGGCGGGGAAACCGGTGCGCAGGAGCGCCAGGTTCCGCTCCACCAGCGCGCGCAGCCCGGCGGGCGCGCCGGGGGTGCCGGGGGTGCCCGGGCCGGTGGCGTCCGGGCCCTTGGCGCCCGCGCCGGAGCCCGTGGGACCCCCGCCCGGGCCGTCGGGGCCCCAGCCCCGTTCCAGGCGCAGCGACTCGCCCCCGTACGTCAGGACCGACAGGCCGTGGACGTTGTCGGCGGTGGTGCCCCAGGCCACCGAGTGCGATCCGCAGGAGTTGTTCCCGATCATCCCGCCGAGCGTGCACCGGCTGTGCGTGGAAGGATCGGGGCCGAAGGTCAGGCCGTACGGGCGGGCCGCGGCGCGCAGTTCGTCCAGGACGACGCCGGGCTGGACGACCGCCGTACGGGCCGCCGCGTCCACCGACACGACGGAGCGCAGATGGCGGGTGAGATCGAGGACCACCCCGACCCCCGTGGCCTGCCCGGCGATCGAGGTACCCGCGCCGCGCGGCACCACCGGTACGCCGCGCTCGCGGCAGACCGCGAGGGCCGCGGCCACGTCCGCCGCGTCGCGCGGCGCGACCACCCCGACCGGTACCCGGCGGTAGTTGGACGCGTCCATGGTCATGAGGGCCCGCGTGGCGGCCCCGAAGTCGACCTCACCGCGCATGGCTGATTTCAGCTCCCGCGCGAGGACGGTGGACGTCCGGATCGCCGCTGCTGTCGATTCCCGCTGCTCAACCTGGTCGGCCATACCTCCAGGATGCCCCCGGGACGGTCACGGATCAGGGGTTTCCCTCTCCGCCACACCCGTTGAAGAGAAGAAAGCAGACAGGAGGCTCCCATTCTGATCGTCAATTCTCATATAGTGGCCACCGTTTGAACACGTTAAGTAGTGCCCTGGATAGTTCCCTGGGCGCCCCCCTGGGTGGCGCCGCACGGGGAAGTCAGCTCAAGGGGAGAGCACGATGAAGGCAAGAACCGCGCAAAACCTGTCGGAACACGCCTAAACCAGCCACAATCCGTACTCCTCCCCCACCCCCACCGCACCGTCTCCGAGGTAGCCGAATTTGCGCCGCTCACTCCGGTTCACCGCCCCGGCCCTGCTGATATCGGCTGCCGTCAGCGGCCTCCTCTGCTACTGGGCCGTATCCCCCGACGCCCCCGACGCGGTCAGAACCCCCCTCGCGTGGGGCGCCGCCGCGGCGCTCGTCGCCGCCGTCACCGCCGTCGCACACCTCACGGCGGCCCGTGAGCAGCTCCGTGAGCGGAACGCCCTGCTCAACACGCGCATCGAGCAGCTCAACGCCGACTTCGAGCGGGCCGCCGAGGACGTCCGGCACGCCGTCGGCGACGCGCGGCGCAGCGCCGAGGCCGCCTCCCGCAGCGAGTCCAACCGCGCCGCCGCCATCTCCGCCTGCGCCAACGCCGCCGGGCGGATGCAGGCCCTCGCGACGAGCATGCTCGCGGACCTGCGCGAGATGGAGCACCACCACACCGACGAGGACGTTCTCGGCGATCTGCTCCATCTCGACCACCGCACCGCACAGGCGGGCCGGCTCGCGGACTCCCTCGCCGTGCTCACCGGCGCCCGCTCCGGACGGCGTTGGGCGAAGCCGATCGTGATGGAGTCCATCCTGCGCGGCGCGATGGGCCGGATCAGCGGCTACCAGCGGGTGCGACTGCACTCGACGAGCCAGGTCGCGATCGCCGGCCACGCCGCCGAGGGCGTCATGCACACCCTCGCCGAACTCCTCGACAACGCGGCGAACTTCTCGCCGCCGACCGCCGAGGTCCACGTGTACGTGGAGGAGGTACCGGCCGGGATCGTCATCACCATCGAGGACAGCGGGCTCGTGATGAGCGATGTCCAGCTGCGCCGCGCCGAACAGGCCGTCACGACGGTGCCGTCGGACCTCAGCGGCCTCTCGGGCACCCGGCTCGGGCTCTCGGTCGTCGGCCGGCTGGCGCGCAAGCACGGGCTGACGGTCTCGTTCCGGCCGTCCGCGCGGGGCGGTACGGGCGCGCTGGTGATGCTGCCTCAGGACCTGCTCACACAGTTGCGCGCGGGGGCACCGGACCAGGCGCCCCTGCTGACGGGGCAGGCGACGGTCGCCGCGGCCCGGGCATCGAGGAGCGCGGGCGCCAGGAGTAAGGCGGCCACCGCCTCGGCGGGCGCGACCCCGACGAGCATGGACCTGATGGGCACGGATGTGATCGGCGCGGACCCGACGGGCACCGACACCACGGGCGCCGACATCACGGGCACCGGCTCGACGGGCGCGGCCCCGGCCGAGCCGCCGCGCCGCAGGACGGCGACCCCGAAGGCGGCCTCGGGGTCGGCCCCGAGGGCGACCAGGACCGGGGACGCGACGTCGGCCACGAAGACTGCCACGACGGCGGACACGTCGCCGACCATGACGGCGACCACGGCCGCGGACGCGACGCCGCCCGCCCCCCGGCGCGTACGCAGGCCCGGCACCGGCCCCATTCCCTCCCCCGCACTCGCCCCTGACCTCGTCCCTGATCTCGCCCCTGATCTTGCCCCGCCCGCGACCCCGGCACCGGCCCCGACTCCGGCACCGGCCCGCGAAAAGGCCAAGCGCCCGGCTCCCGAAGCCGCCCCGGAACCGCCCATCGAGTTCGGCGAGAGCGGGCTGCCCAAGCGGCGCCGTGGCCGTACGCTCGCCGCCTCGATGCGCCGTACCGGCGAAGGCGCCCCCGCCACTCCCCCCACACCTGCGTCGAGCCCGGCCGTCCAGGCGGCCCGGTTCAGCAGCTTCCGCAAGGCCGTACGGGACAACCCGCAGCACCCGGCCACGACCACTCACCCGGATCCGGAAGGCGATTCCCGATGAACGGCACCCCCACACCCACGGACGAGAAGCTCAACTGGCTGCTCGAGAACCTCCTCCGGCGCACCCCCGGCGCCCGGCACGCGCTGGTCCTGTCGCGGGACGGCCTCAGGCTCTGCCGTACGCCCGAACTCTCCGTCGACCAGGCCGACCAGCTCGCCGCGATCGCCGCCGGTATCCAGAGTCTGTCCCACGGCGCGTCCATCGAGTTCGGCAACGGGCAGGGCGGCGTACGGTCCGCCATGGCCGAGTTCTACGGCGGCCTCCTGCTGATAGTGGAGGCCGGGGACGGCGCCCACCTCGCCGTCGTCGCCGGTGAGGACTCCGACGTCGGCCTGGTCGGGCACAACATGAGCGAACTCGTCGAGCAGCTCGGCGAGTACCTCAGCTCGCCCCCGCGCACGTCGTCGTCCCCCTCCTCGGCCCCTTCGTCGTCCCGCTCCTCATCTCCAAGTAGCACGTCCACGGGCGCCACGGGCGCCGTATGAGCAGCCCGGGCTTCGGCGGATCGACCGGTCCCGGGCGGCGCGCCGGGCGGCACGACTCCCCCGACCGGCTGTACACCCTCACCGGAGGGCGCAGCCGCTCGGACTCGGCCACCTTCGACCTGGTGACGCTCGTGGTCGCGGAGTCCGCCCCGACCCCGGGCATGCAGTCGGAGCACCGCACGATCCTGCGCATGTGCCAGACCCCGACGGCCGTCGTGGAGATCGCCGCCCAGCTCCAGCTGCCGGGCAGCATCATCCGGATCATGCTCGCCGATCTGCTCGACACGGGCCGGATCAGCGCTCGTCATCCCCGTACGGACCGCTCGGCCGGGCGGCTACCCGATCCCGACATCCTGGAGCAGGTGCTCGTTGGACTCCGCAACCTTTGAACGGCCTGCCGGCCCCTCGCCGGCCGGTCCGTCCCTCGCCAGCACCGCCGACAACGGTCTGAAGATCGTCGTCGTCGGTGGTTTCGGCGTCGGGAAGACCACCATGGTCCGTTCCGTCAGTGAGATCCGTCCCCTCAACACCGAGGAGACGATGACCCGCGCGGGCGAGGGGATCGACGAACTCGCCGACCTCGACGGGCTGCAGAAGAAGACCTCGACCACGGTCGCGTTCGACTTCGGCCGGATATCCCTCGACAAGCGGTCGGTGCTCTACCTGTTCGGCGCCCCCGGACAGGAACGTTTCTGGTTCCTGTGGGACCGGCTCTTCTCCGGAACGCTCGGCGCGGTGGTCCTCGTCGACACCCGCAGGCTCGCCGACTCCTGGTACGCGATCGACCGGCTGGAGCACTACGGCACGCCGTTCATCGTGGCGTGCAACGACTTCGGCGGGCCGCTCCACACCGAGGAGCAGATCAGGGAGGCGCTGGACATCGCGCCGGACGTGCCGATGGTGGAGTGCGACGCGCGGGACCGTTCGTCCAGCAAGTACGTGCTGATCACGCTCGTGGAGCACCTGCACACCCTGTCCGCCATGGCCGCGAAGCACGCGGCGGACGCGACGCCCCCACGGGGCTCGGAAGGCTCAGAGGACACACGGTGAGCACGCCCGACGACTACAGGAACGGACGCGGGAACGGAGCCGGGAACGGCCCCGGGAACGGCACGGGCAGCGGCCCCGGGGACGGAGGCGGATTCGGGGCCGGCGGGGCGTGGAGCGGCGCCGTGCCCCTCAGCGGCGTCCGCCTCCAGAGCGACCCCACGGGCCTCTACCGGGAGCTGCGGCGCGACCACGGCGCCGTGGCCCCCGTGCTCCTCGACGGCGGCCTCCCGGCCTGGCTGGTCCTCGGCTACCGCGAGCTGCACCAGGTCACCGGCGACCCCACGCTCTTCAGCCGGGACTCCGGCCTCTGGAACCAGTGGGACAACGTCCCCGACGACTGGCCGATGGCACCGATGATCGGCCGGGACCAGCCGTCCGTGCTCTACACCGTCGGTGAACAGCACCGCGACCGGGCCGGGACGATCAGCGAAGCGCTGGAGGCGGTCGACCCGTTCGCACTCAAGCGGTACGCCGAGGAGTTCGCCGACGAACTGGTCGACGACTTCTGCGCGGAGGGCCGTACGGAGATCATCTCCCGGTACGCGAAGCTCCTCCCGGTCCGGGTCCTCGCCAGGATCTACGGCTTCCCCGACGAACAGGGCCCCGGCGTCGTCAAGGCCCTCAACGACCTGACCGACGGCAACGCGGGCGCGCTGGCGGGCCGGCGCTTCCTCGCGGAGGCGGTGGCCGCGCTGCTGCGGGAGAAGCATGTCGTGGGAGGCCAGGACGTCGTCTCCCGGATGCTCCGCAACCCGCACGGCTTCACCGACGAGGAGATCGCCGAGGACCTGATGGTGATGATGGCGGCGGGCCACCAGCCCACCGCCGACTGGATCGGCAACTCGCTGCGGCTGATGCTCACCGACGACCGGTTCGCCGCCTCGCTCTCCGGCGGCCGGCACAGCGTCGCCGAGGCCATGAACGAGGTCCTGTGGGAGGACACCCCGACCCAGAACGTCGCGGGCCGCTGGGCCACCCGCGACACCACCCTCGGCACCCGCCGGATCAAGGCGGGCGACCTGATGCTCCTGGGGATCGCGGGCGCCAACTACGACCCCCAGATCCGTACGGACAGCTCCACGCTCACCGGCGGCAACAACGCCTTCTTCTCCTTCGGGCACGGCGAGCACCGCTGCCCGTTCCCGGCCCAGGAGATCGCGGAGATCGTGGCCCGCGCGGGGATCGAGGTGCTGCTCGACCGCCTCCCCGACCTGGACCTCGCGGTCCCCACCGAGGCGCTGACCTGGCGCCGGTCGCCCTGGCAGCGAGGGCTGGCGGAGCTGCCGGTGATCTTCACCCCCGCCCCGGCGTACGGGGCCGCGTACTGACCTGCGTCCTGCCCCGCGTCCTGGCACCTTCCGCTGACGGAACCGCACTGCTCACGGAGGCACACCATGAACTGTCCTCACGCGCAACAGCCCGGTCCCTCCCCCGACGCCCCCGACACCGCCCGTGCCACCCGTACCACCCGTCCTGCTGTCCCTGCCGAACCTGTCGTCCTCGATCCGCTCGTCACCGACCTCGACGCCGAGAGCGCCGCGCTCCGGGCGGCCGGCCCGCTGGCACGCGTCGTGCTGCCGGGCGGGGTGGCCTGTTACGCGGTGACCCACCACGCCGAGGCGCGGCGCCTCCTCACCGATGCCCGGCTGGTCAAGGACATCGGTGTCTGGGGCGCGTGGCAGCGCGGTGAGATCCCGCCGGACTGGGCGCTGATCGGGCTCGCCAACCCCGGCCGTTCCCTGCTGACCGTGGACGGCGCGGACCACCGCCGCCTGCGGGCGCTGGTCGCACAGGCGCTGACGGTGCGCAGGGTGGAGCGGCTGCGCGGCCGTATCGAGGAGCTGACGTCCGCCCTGCTGGACGCCCTCTCCGAACGCCGGCGGGAGCCGGTCGTCGACCTGAAGGCGGAGTTCGCGTACCGCCTGCCCATGAGCGTCATCAGCGAACTGATGGGGGTCGACCCGGCGGACCATCCCCGGCTGAAGGAGCTGTACGAGAAGTTCTTCTCCACGCAGACGCCGCCGGAGGAGGTCCCGCGCATGATGGCGGACCTCGGGGAGCTGTTCACCCGGGTGGTCGAGGCGAAGCGCGCGGCGCCGGGCGACGACCTGACCAGCGCGCTGATCGCCGCGTCGGAGGACGGCGACCGGCTCACCGCGGACGAGATCCTCAACACCCTGATGGTGATGGTCGCGGCGGGCCACGAGACGACGATCAGCCTGATCGTCAACGCCGTGGTCGCCCTGGAGACCCACCCCGAACAGCGCGCGCTCGTGCTGGCGGGCACGATCCCGTGGGAGAACGTGATCGAGGAGACGCTGCGCCGGTCCTCGCCCACCTCGCACGTCCTCTTCCGGTACGCGACGGAGGACATCGCCGTCGGCGACGCCGTCCTCCCTGCGGGTGAAGCCCTGGTCGTGTCCTTCGGGGCGATCGGCCGCGACGAGCGGCAGCACGGCCCGACGGCCGGCGCCTTCGACGCGACCCGCACCCCGAACCGCCACATCGCCTTCGGCCACGGCCCGCATGTCTGCCCTGGCGCGGCGCTCTCCCGGCTGGAGGCGGCCGTGGCCCTGCCCGCGCTGTACGCCCGCTTCCCCGGCCTGCGCCTGGCCGTACCGGCGTCGGACCTGCGCAACAAGCCCGTGGTCACCCAGAACGACCTGTTCGACCTCCCCGTACACCTGACGGAGGTACGGACGGGGGTCTGAGCGGCGGTGTCTCACCCGACGGACACGTTTCCGTCCCGTTTGGGGAACGGCTAGGCTCCGGCCCGTGGCCGATATCCAGATTCCCGCTGACATCAAGCCCGCCGACGGCCGTTTCGGCGCAGGCCCCTCCAAGGTGCGGACGGAGGCGGTGGACGCTCTGGCCGCCACCGGCACCTCTCTCCTCGGCACGTCCCACCGCCAGGCCCCGGTGAAGAACCTGGTCGGCTCCGTACGCTCCGGAGTGAGCAGCCTCTTCTCGCTGCCCGAGGGGTACGAGGTGATCCTGGGCAACGGCGGCTCCACCGCCTTCTGGGACGTCGCGACACACGGGCTGATCGACAACAAGTCGCAGCACCTCTCCTTCGGTGAGTTCTCCTCCAAGTTCGCCAAGGCGGCCAAGCTCGCGCCGTGGCTGACCGATCCGACCGTCATCTCCACCGACCCCGGCTCGCACCCGGACCCGGTGGCCGAGGCGGGTGTCGATGCCTACGCCTTCACCCACAACGAGACCTCCACGGGTGTCGCGGCCCCCCTCAAGCGGGTCGCGGGCGCCGACGAGGGCTCGCTGGTCCTGGTCGACGCGACGTCCGGCGCGGGCGGTCTGCCGGTGGACATCACCGAGACGGACGTCTACTACTTCGCCCCGCAGAAGTCCTTCGCCGCCGACGGCGGCCTGTGGATCGCCGTCTTCTCGCCGGCCGCCCTGGAGCGCGCCGCCCGTATCCACGGCTCGGGCCGCCACGTCCCGGAGTTCTTCTCGCTGCCGACGGCGATCGACAACTCGCTGAAGAACCAGACGTACAACACCCCGGCACTGGCCACGCTCTTCCTGCTCAACGAGCAGCTCACCTGGCTCAACTCCCAGGGCGGCCTGGACTGGGCGGTCGGCCGCACGGCCGCCTCCGCCCGGAACCTGTACGGCTGGGCCGAAGCGTCGAAGTACGCGACCCCGTTCGTGGTCGACCCGGCGAAGCGTTCGCAGGTCATCGGCACGATCGACTTCGCGGACGAGATCGACGCGGCCGCGGTGGCGAAGGCGCTGCGCGCCAACGGCATCGTCGACACCGAGCCGTACCGCAAGCTCGGCCGCAACCAGCTCCGCGTGGCGATGTTCCCGGCGATCGACCCGGCGGACGTCGAGGCGCTGACGACGTGCATCGACTACGTCATCGAGCGTCTCTGACACCTCTGGACGTCTCTGGACGTCTCTGAGGACGCCTTCGCCGCTCCCGCGGCTCTCGTAGTCTCTCGTGGTTCGGACGGGCCCCGTCGCTGTGTGCGCCGGGGCCCGTCGGTGCCCCGTCGCTCACCCGCCGCTCGTCTGCCGAGCCGCCGGAACCTCCGTGATCACCATGGTCACGCCCGCGGCGCCCCTGACCTCAGCCCTTGCGGCGCAGCCGCTTGTAGCCGAGGTACAGAACCGCCCCCGCGCCGAGGACGATCGCCCCGAACGTGGCGTTCCCCGTCTTCTCGCTCCCGGCGGCGGCACCGCCCGTATCGCCGCTGCCGGACGTACCGCCCCCGGATCCCGAACCCGACCCCGACCCCTTGTTCAGGTCCACCCGTACGACCTCGCTCAGGCTTCCCTCGGAGCCGAACATCAGCGCGCTGCCGTCCGTCGTGTACGTCACCGACTCCGCCTGCCGCTGGATCGGCGCCCGCACCCGGTGGTCCGCGCCGAGCCGGCCGTTCTTCCAGGCGTAGGCGCGGGCGCTGAAGTACGAACGGAGCGTCAGCTCCTCGCCGTCCGGCGAGAACGCCCCGTCCGTCACCCACGGCACCTCGCCGATCCGCCGGAAGGTGTTCGTACCGGACGGACTCAGCTCGGCGGGGCCCTCGTACAGCCCGCCGCCGTCCTCGTTCTTCGACGCGATGTAGACCCGGCCGGTCTTCGGATGGACCATCATCGCCTCGGCGTCGCGCGGCCCGTCGGCGTACTCGACGGTGAACTGCGTGGCCCGGACCGTCGCGTCCTTGAGCTGCTCGGGCTCCGGGAACCGGTAGATCCAGACGTGGTCCCAGGTGCCGTTGAGGTTGTCGCCGATGTCAGCGACGTAGACGTTCCCGTCCGACCCGATGGAAATGGCCTCCACGTCCCGGGGCTTGCCGACACCCCGCATGGTGATCGTCGCGACGGTCTCGCCGGTACGGGAGTCCACGGCGTAGACCTGTGGCCCGTAACCGCTGTCGTTGTGCGTCCAGTACACGCCGGGGTGACGGCTGCTGGCGGCCAGCCCGCTGGACTCGGTGATCCGCTCGTCCTTGATCGTGAAGCTCCGGTCGGGCTTCCCGTCGTCGGCCACGGCGTCCGTGGCCGCCCCGAACACGGACGCGGACGCGAACACGGACGCGCCCAGCAGTACGGCGACGGCACCGCCCACGGCGGAAGGGCGGACGACGGCCCCCGGAAGGCGGCCGGGACCACGCGAAGGAAGACGCATCCCCCCAGCCTGCCATCCCGCGTGGCGGACCGGGCCACACGGTCCGGCGCCTTCCACACCACCCCACCGCGTCAACAGAGCGAATCACGCCAAGCATCCGGGCTTGCTTCGAGTGCGCTCGAACGCGTTGGCTGTGGAGCCATGGAGTACACGCAGCTCGGACGCACCGGACTCAAGGTCAGCCGACTCGTCCTCGGGACGATGAACTTCGGACCCCTCACCAATGAGGCCGACAGTCACACCATCATGGACGCCGCGCTCGACGCGGGCATCAATTTCTTCGACACCGCCAATGTCTACGGCTGGGGCGAGAACAAGGGCCGCACCGAGGAGATCCTCGGCACCTGGTTCGCCAAGGGCGGCGACCGCCGCGACAAGGTCGTGCTCGCCACCAAGGTCTACGGGAACATGGCCGGCGACGGCGACCCCTGGCCCAACCACGACAAGCTCTCCGCCCTCAACATCCGCCGCGCGGTCGACGCCAGCCTCAAGCGGCTCCAGACCGACCACATCGATCTCTACCAGTTCCACCACATCGACCGCTCCACCCCGGTCGAGGAGATCTGGCAGGCCATCGACACCCTGATCCAGCAGGGCAAGATCCTCTACGCGGGCTCGTCCAACTTCCCCGGCTGGAAGATCGCCCAGACCAACGAGACCGCGCGCCGCCTCGGCTCGTACGGCCTGGTCAGCGAGCAGTGCCTCTACAACCTGGCCGAGCGCCGGGCCGAGATGGAGGTCATCCCGGCCGCGCAGGAGTACGGCCTCGGCGTCATCCCGTGGTCGCCGCTGGGCGGCGGCCTGCTGGGCGGCGTGATCAAGAAGGAGGTGCAGGGCGGACGGCGCGCTTCCGGCCGCTCCGCCGACGCGCTCGCCGACACCGCCACCCGCGCGCGGATCCAGTCGTACGAGGACCTGCTCGACAAGCACGGGATCGACCCGGGCGAGGCGGCGCTGGCCTGGCTGCTCACCCGGCCGGGCGTGACGGGCCCGATCGTCGGCCCGCGCACGCTCGACCAGCTCGAATCGGCCGTACGGGCCGTCGGCGTCACGCTCTCCGAGGAGGTCCTGTCCTCGCTGGACGAGATCTTCCCCGGCCCGGGGCCGTCGCCGGAGGCCTTCGCCTGGTAGCGACCGGAGCGCCTCGGCCAACGGCCGTGACGAGGACGGTGCGGTAGCAGAGGTGGCGGGTCGCGGTCGGTCGGGCCCTGTCGAGCAGGGCCTAGCCGACCGCGGCCGCCACCGCGATGATCGCGAACATCAGCACAAGCACGGCGGCCATGACGCGGTTACGGGTTTTCGGGTCCACACGTCGAGGTTAACGGGCAGGTCCGACACTCCCGCCGCCCGGGTGTCCTCGCCCGCCCCGCCCGCCCCGTCCCAGCGGACAGCGCAGGACCGTCTCGTACCGCGGCTGCTCCCCCGCCACCCCCGAGACCGGCAGCCGGCTCCGCACGAGAACCAGCTCCGACACCTCCCACGGCCTGCCTTCGAAGCCGCTCAAAGCCTCGACGTACGGCCGGAGGTCCACACCGTCGCCCCTGCGGCCGCGCGCGAGCGTGAGGTGCGCCCGGTAGGCGCGGTGCTCCTCCATCGGCACCCCGGCCCGGCGCGCGGCGGCACCGGCGCGTTCCGCGAGGAGCCGCAGCTCGTCGAGGCCCCCGGCGGCACCGGCCCACAGCGTACGGTCGCCGAAGTGACCGCCGCCGTGGAGCCGGATCCGGAACGGCTCGGTCCGGTACGCCGCCCGCTCCAGCCGTAGGGTCAGCTCGGGCAGCAGCGCCTCGTCCACGTCGCCCAGGAAGGCGAGCGTGAAGTGCCGCCCCTCCTGCCCGGTCCACCGCAGCCCGTCGGCCCCGGGCAGATCGCGCAGGTGCCGTACGGCATCGGCCAGTTCGACGGCGGCAGCGGGGGGCGGCAGAACGGCGGCGAACAGTCTCATGCTCATGCAGACGAGTGTTCCAGCCATAGGCTGTCATATGACAGAGAGGGCGTTACCCGGTCACCGTGCGTATCGTTGTACCGCGCGGCTGCCGCATCCACGCGGGAGCGGGGAGGAGCGCCAGGATGACCGTCGTAGACATCGACAGGATCGACATGGCCGACGAGAGCAATGTGCAGACTCTGGACGCGATGTTCGAGATGCTCGAGAACATGCCCGTCCCCGAGGGATACAAGGTCGAGATCGTCGGGGGAAGCATTTTCATGTCGCCGCAACGGGACACCCACTGGGAGATCATCCGCCGCATCGTACGGGCGCTGGAGGATGAATTCGGCAGGGAGGTGAAGGTGAAGTCGGACGTACGGATCGACTTCCCTGGACACCTCAACGGATTCTGCCCCGATGTCGCCAAAGTGGCCGACAGCGCCTCTCGGAACGCTCACGGACAGTGGAACCCCGAAGATGTGGAGTTCATTGCCGAAGTGATCTCCAAGAGCACCGCCGCCAACGACTACGGTCCGAAGAAGGCCGCCTACGCCGCCGCCGGTGTCCCCGTCTATCTGATCGCCGACCCCTACACCGGCAGGTGTCGCGTCTTCACACATCCGAAGAGCGACGACTACACCACTGAACTGACCGTCACGTTCGGCGACGAAATCAACCTCACCGCCACCGAGTTGGGCTTGATCCTGAAGACCGACAAGTTCCCCCGCGACTGACAGGAACGGTGGTCCGGGGCCGGCGCCCGCCGGCTCCGGACCACCGCCGTCGCTCACGCGGCCGTCGCGAGCTGTTCGCGCTCCTTCTTCGGTACGAACTCCATGTGCGGCCGTCCGCCGCGCAGGTCGAGCCGGAGCCGTACCCCGGCCACCCGGGTGAGGATCAGGCCGATCCCCGCGGCCGCGAGGAGGGAGAACACGCCGCCCGTGGCGAAGCCGACGCGGGCGCCGTAGGTGTCGGTGACCCAGCCGAGGAGCGGGCCGCCTATGGGGGTGCCGCCGACGAAGACCATCATGTAGAGGCTCAGAACGCGGCCTCTCATCTCCGGGTCCGCGGCCATCTGCACGCTCGTGTTGGCGCTGATGTTCGTCGTCATGCCGATCATGCCGATCGGCAGGAGCAGCAGTGAGAACAGCCAGACCGACGGCGAGAAGGAGACCGCGATCTCCAGCAGGCCGAAGGCCATCGCCGCCAGGATGAGCAGCCGGATCCGGCTGGAGCGGCGGCGGGCGGCGAGCAGGGCGCCGGCCAGGGAGCCCGCGGCCATCAGGATGTTGAAGAAGGCGTAGAGCCCGGCTCCGCCCTCGAAGACCTCGTGCGCGAACGCCGTCAGCCAGATCGGGAAGTTGAAGCCGAACGTACCGATGAAGCCGATGAGGACGATCGGCCAGATCAGGTCGGGACGGCCGCGCACGTAGCGGAGCCCTTCTCTGAGCTGACCCTTCGCGCGCGGTACGCGGACGGATCTGTGCAGCTCGTGCGGGCGCATCAGCAGCAGTCCGACGAGCGGGGCCAGGAAGGAGAGGCCGTTCAGCATGAACGCCCAGCCACTGCCCACGGTGGTGATCAGCACACCGGCGACCGCGGGGCCGATCAGCCGGGCGGACTGGAAGTTGGCCGAGTTGAGGCTGACCGCGTTGCGCAGCCGGTCCGGGCCGACCATCTCGGAGACGAAGGACTGGCGGGTCGGGTTGTCGACGACCGTGACCATGCCGAGCAGGAACGCGAGCAGATAGACGTGCCAGACCTGGACATGTCCGGAGAGCGTCAGGACGGCGAGGGCCAGGCCGCACAGGCCGAGCGCGGCCTGGGTGAAGAGGAGGAGCAGCCGCTTCGGGTAGCGGTCGGCTATGACGCCGCCGTAGAGGCCGAAGAGCAGCATCGGCAGGAACTGGAGGGCCGTCGTGATGCCGACGGCGGCGGAGGAGCCGGTGAGGCTCAGGACCAGCCAGTCCTGGGTGACGCGGGACATCCACGTACCGATGTTGGAGACGACGGCGCCCGTCGCGAACAAGCGGTAGTTGCGGATCTTCAGCGAGGAGAAGGTGCCGCCGGTGGCCGGTTCCTTCTCGGCGGAGTCGGTTCCTGCGGAGTCGGCGGCTGTGCAGTCGGCGGCTGTGGGGACGGTGCCTGTGGGGACGGTACCTGCGGAGTCGACGCCTGTGGCGGCGGAGCCTACGGAGTCGGCGGCTATGAGGCCGCTGCCTACGGGGTCGGTGCCTATGGTGTCGGCGCCTGTGAGGTCGGTGCCTATGGTGTCGGTGCGGCCGGCGTCGCCGGTACGACCGATGTCGTCGGTGCGACCGATGTCGTCGGTACGGCGGGTGCCGTTCGTACAGCCCGTGGAGTCGGGGTCGTCCGCTTCAAGGGTGATGCGGGTGAAGCGGGTGGTGCTGTCGTGGGCGGATTTCGGTGCGGGGGCGGAGTCTGCTCCGGATCCCGTACTCAATGGGGGTTCGCCTCCTTACGGCGCGCGGTCTACAAATGGGCGAGCTTCTCCAGCACGGGAGCGGCAGCGCGCAGCTTCGCCCACTCGTCCTCGTCCAGGCCCTCGGCGAGGGTCGCCAGCCAGACGTTGCGTTTGCGGCGGCTCTCTTCGAGCATCGCCTCGGCCCGCTCGGTCTGGCTGACCACCTTCTGCCGACGGTCGTCGGGATGCGGCTCAAGCCTGACGAGACCTTTCGCCTCCAGCAGAGCCACGATGCGGGTCATCGACGGCGGCTGCACGTGTTCCTTACGGGCCAGCTCGCCCGGGGTGGCGGAGCCGCAGCGGGCGAGGGTGCCCAGTACCGACATCTCGGTCGGGGACAGCGACTCGTCCACACGTTGGTGCTTCAGACGCCGGCCCAGCCGCATGACGGCGGAGCGGAGGGCGTTCACGGCGGCTTCGTTCTCGTTGTCGTCACCGTGGGGCAGGTCAGGCATGTATTTAGGGTAACTCATTACCCAAGCTAAATACCACTTGCGTGCCACACCTCTGCCCCACCTCTCACCAGGTGGCTACATCACTCGTACGAGTGAGACTGGCACGGAAAGCGACTCGCCGCAGCGCGCGTTCCCCCGACCCTGGTGCGCATGGGATCGACAGTGCTCAGCCTGCGCATAGACGGAGAGCTGCTCGAACGGCTCCGTCACCATGCCGCCAAACGAGGAATGAGCGTCCAGGACTATGTGACCCGGACGCTCATTCGTGACGACTTCGACGAGCGCTTCAAAGCGGCCGTCGACGAGACGGAGCGGTTCTACGGCGTGCAGTAGCGGCGGCCCGGCGCCCCGGCCCGCACCAGGGCTCAGGGCCAGGCCGGCCGGGCCGGCTCAGGTCAGGCCCAGCGCCGGCATCGCGTAGTAGAAGACGAAGACCGCCGAGACGGCATACAGCGCCGCCGGCACCTCGCGGCCCCGCCCGGTCGCCAGCCGCAGCACGCTGAAGGTGATGAACCCGATGCCGATGCCGTTGGTGATCGAGTACGTGAACGGCATCATCACCATGGCCAGGAAGGCGGGCACGGCGATGGTGAAGTCGCTCCAGTCGATGTCCCGTACGGAACCGGCCAGGATCAGGAAGCCCACCGCGATCAGCGCGGGCGTCGCCGCCTGGGACGGGACCATCGTCGCCAGCGGGGTGAGGAACAGCGCCACCGTGAAGAGCAGGCCCGTCACGACCGAGGCCAGCCCCGTCCTGGCACCCTCGCCGACGCCCGCGGTGGACTCCACGTAACAGGTGTTGGCCGAGGCCGAGCCGGCGCCGCCCGCGGCGACCGCGATGCCGTCGACGAAGAGGACCCGGTTGATCCCGGGGAGGTTGCCGTCCTTGTCCATCAGCTTGGCCTCGTCGCCGACGCCGAGGATCGTGCCCATCGCATCGAAGAAGCACGAGAGCAGCACGGTGAAGACGAACAGCACCCCGGTGAGGATGCCGACCTTCTCGAAGCCGCCGAAGAGGCTGACGTTCCCGATCAGACCGAAGTCCGGGCTCGCGACGGGGTTGCCGGGCCACTTCGGGACGGTGAGGCCCCAGCTCGGCACCTTGGTGACCGCGTTGATGATCATCGCGAGCACCGTCATCGCGACGATGGAGATCAGGATCGCGCCCGGCACCTTGCGGATGATCAGCGTGAGGGTGAGCAGCACGCCGAGGGCGAAGACCAGGACCGGCCAGCCGTGCAGATGCCCGTTCGAGCCGAGCTGGAGCGGCACGGTGGTCTGCGCGACGTCCGGGATGCGGGAGACGAATCCGGAGTCGACCAGTCCGATCAGCATGATGAAGAGGCCGATACCGATCGCGATGCCCTTGCGCAGTCCCAGCGGTACGGCGCTCATCACCCGTTCGCGCAGGCCGGTGGCCACGAGCAGCATCACCAGCAGACCCGCGAGCACGACCATGCCCATCGCGTCCGGCCAGCTCATCCGGGGCGCGAGTTGCAGCGCGACCACGGTGTTGACGCCGAGGCCGGCGGCGAGGGCGATCGGCACGTTGCCGATGACGCCCATCAGGAGCGTGGAGAAGGCCGCGGTCACGACGGTCGCGGTGACGAGCTGACCGTTGTCGAGCTGGTGCCCGTACATGTCCTTCGCGCTGCCGAGGATGATCGGGTTCAGCACGATGATGTAGGCCATCGCGAAGAAGGTGGCGAAGCCGCCACGTATCTCACGGCCGACCGTGGAGCCACGCTCCGAGATCTTGAAGAAACCGTCGAGCCCGCCGGACGACTGCCCGGGAGTCGGCGGCTGGGCGTCGGAACCGACCGGAGCGGTGGCCGAGGAGGGCATGCGGAACCTCAACGTCATACGGGGAAGGGGGACCGGGACTGGAGTGGTGACGGACTGGAGTGGTGGACTGCAGTGGTGGCGGAACTCGATCAGACTTGTATGTTCATTGGATTTCTATTGGATGTTCAAACGAACAAAACAAGACATCAAGAAACCGTTTCAGTATGAACAGATCAAGTGAAGATCGCTATCTCCGCGCGTAGACCCCCATCCCGCCTACACTGAGCCCATGACCGGTTCTACGCCCCAGCGCGCCGCACCCGAGCCTTTGGAGGGGCCGGTCGTCGGCACCGTCACGGGTGGCACGATCATCTGGTTCGTCCTCTTCCTCGTCCAGCTTCCCTTCTACGGCTGGTACAGCGACCACGGGCACGCCTGGTGGATCTGGACCTGTCTCGCCGGCGCCGGGCTCGGCCTCATCGGGATCTGGTACGTACGGGGCCGCGACGCGGCGCTCAAGCGCGCGGCGGCGACCGCCGAAGCGGCGAAGGGGAAGGACGGGTCCGGGAGGGACGGGTCCGGGACGGAGACGTCCGGCCCCGACGGGACCTGAACCCCTACCGCCCCCACCCGGCCGTACTGCCCAAGGACGATTCCGCGCCCGAACCGTCGTCCCGGGGTCGGATCTTCGCCCTCGCCGGCGGGTGAACGGGCCCTGGTCACCGTACGGTCGGAACATGACGCAGCGGGCGAAGATCAACACCGACGGACCGGAGCCCCCCGGCCCGGAGCCGCACGGCCGCGGATCCCATGGCCCGGCCCCCGCCGGTCCCGGCTCCCCCGCCGGTCCCGCCATCGACGCGGGCGCCGAGCTGGACCCCGTACACCCCATGAAGCCGCCCCGGCCCCGGCCCGCCGGCCGGGGCACCGGGCTGACCGCCGCCGAGGTCGCGGCGCACGTGGCGCGCGGGGAGGTCAACGACGTACCCGTCCGCAGCAGCCGGTCCACCACCGAGATCGTCCGCGCCAACGTCTTCACCCGGTTCAACGCGATCATCGGCGTGCTCTGGGTGATCATGTTCTTCGTCGCGCCGATCCAGGACACCCTGTTCGGCTTCGTGATCATCGCCAACACCGGTATCGGCATCATCCAGGAGTTGCGCGCCAAGAAGACCCTCGACGGCCTCGCGGTCATCGGGGAGGCCAGACCCACCGTCCGGCGGGACGGCGTCCCCGCCGAGATCTCCACCTCCGAGATCGTCCTCGGGGACCTCATCGAGCTGGGCCCCGGCGACAAGGTCGTGGTCGACGGCGTGGTGGCCGAGGCCGACAGCCTCGAAATCGACGAGTCGCTGCTCACCGGCGAGGCGGACCCGGTGCTGAAACGTCCCGGCGACCCCGTGATGTCCGGCAGCTTCGTGGTGGTCGGCGGGGGCGCCTTCCAGGCGACGAAGGTGGGGCGCGACGCCTACGCCGCGCAGCTCGCCGAGGAGGCGTCCCGCTTCACGCTGGTCGACTCCGAACTGCGCAACGGCATCAGCACGATCCTCAAGTACGTGACCTGGATGATGATCCCGACCGCGATCGGGCTCATCCTCAGCCAGCTCGTCGTCAAGCAGAACGACTTCAAGAACTCCATCGCCCGAACCGTCGGCGGAATCGTCCCGATGATCCCCGAGGGCCTGGTGCTGCTGACCTCCGTCGCCTTCGCGATCGGGGTCATCCGGCTCGGCCGGCTCAAGGTCCTCGTCCAGGAACTGCCCGCCATCGAGGGGCTGGCACGGGTCGACGTCGTCTGTCTCGACAAGACGGGCACCCTCACCGAGGGCGGCATGGACGTCAGCGAGCTGCGCCCGCTCGGGGGCGCGGACCCGGCGTACGTACGGAAGGTGCTCGGCGCGATCGGGGAGTCCGACCCGCGCCCCAACGCCAGCCTCCAGGCCATCATCGACGCCTATCAGGGCGAGCGCGGACAGTGGCCGGTGACGGCGGCGCTGCCCTTCTCGTCCGTACGGAAGTACAGCGGCGCCGCGTTCGAGGAGAACGGGGAGGGCGGTGAGAACGGCGAGGGCGGAGTGACCGGAGCGGGCGGGGTGAACGGAGCGGGCGGGGTGAACGGCGGAGGGCACGCCGGTGGGCGGCCCTCCCGCTGGCTGCTCGGCGCGCCCGACGTCCTGCTGCCCACGGGCGATCCCGCCCTCGCCGAGGTCGACCACCTCAACCGGCAGGGCCTGCGCGTCCTGCTGCTCGCCCGCGCCGGTACGGGCGACGGCCGCACCGGCGGCCATGCTCTCGACTCCCCCGAAGCCGCGTCCGGCGCCGAGGCGACCGCCCTCGTCGTCCTGGAGCAGCGGCTGCGGCCGGACGCCGCCGAGACCCTCGCGTACTTCGCCGACCAGGACGTCTCCGCCAAGGTCATCTCGGGCGACAACGCGGTCTCGGTCGGCGCGGTGGCCGGAAAGCTCGGTCTGGCGGGCGCCGAGCAGACCGTCGACGCCCGGCACCTCCCCGCCGAGCGGGAGCCGATGGCCGACGCCCTCGTCGCCGGGGCGGTCTTCGGCCGGGTCACCCCGCAGCAGAAGCGTGAGATGGTCGGCGCGCTCCAGTCGCGCGGGCACACGGTCGCGATGACCGGCGACGGCGTCAACGACGTCCTGGCCCTGAAGGACGCGGACATCGGCGTCTCGATGGGCTCGGGCTCGGAGGCGACCCGGGCCGTCGCCCAGATCGTGCTGCTGAACAACAGCTTCGCGACGCTGCCGTCGGTGGTGGCGGAGGGCCGCCGGGTCATCGGCAACATCACCCGGGTGGCGACGCTCTTCCTCACGAAGACCGTCTACTCGGTGCTGCTGGCGATCCTGGTGGCGTGCTTCCAGGTCGAGTACCCGTTCCTGCCACGCCATCTCACCCTGCTCTCGACCCTGACGATCGGCATCCCGGCCTTCTTCCTGGCGCTGGCCCCGAACAAGGAGCGCGCCCAGCCGAACTTCGTGCGCCGGGTGATGCGGTACGCCGTGCCCTCCGGCATCATCGCGGCCCTCGCCACGTTCGCCACGTATCTGCTGGCCCGGCACGTCTACGCCGGAGCCGACTCGCTCGGCGCGGAGACGAGCGCGGCGACGCTCACGCTCTTCCTGGTCTCCATGTGGGTGCTGGCGATCGTGGCGCGCCCGTACACGTGGTGGCGGATCTGCCTCGTGGTGTCGATGGGGGCGGCGTTCCTGGTGGTGCTGGCGGTACCGACGCTTCAGCACTTCTTCGCGCTGAAGCTGGTGGGTACGGCGGTGCCGTGGGCCGCGGTGGGGATCGCGGTGGTGGCGTCGGTGGCACTGGAGCTGTGCTGGCGGTGGGTGGGACGCAGGTTCCCGGCGCAGGCCCCGGTCTCCCGTGGCTAGGGCCTGTGGTTCGGATCAGGCCCTGGGGTCGCACTCGGCCGACGCCTGGCACGTACGCCCGACGCGTCGGCCGCCGAGCCCGGACGGCGGAGCTGCCTGGGCTCGGCGGTCGCCGTGAGACGGTCACCCGTCAGGTTGCCGCCTGTCCGGCTGTCGTCCGTCGGGCTGCCGCCCGTCAGGCTTACCGCTGGTCAGGCGGTGGCCTGCGAGGCGACCTGCTTGACGGCGTCGGCGGCGGCCTTGGGGTCCTCAAGGTGGAAACACAGGGGTCCGGCGGTTGCCGGACCCCTCATGCCGACGGGGACTACTTCACGGCGACGTAGTCACCGGTGGCGTTGACCGCGGGGGTCGAGGCCGTACCGGCGAAGCTCCAGCGCCAGTAGCCGGAGGCCGTGGTCTTGGTCGTGGTGGTCTTCAGCGTGCCGGTGCCGGAGGTCTTGACCGTCTTGACGTCGGTGTAGGTCTTGCTGTCCTTCTTGCGGAACTGGAGCTTCACCGTCTGCGTGGCGTAGCCCTTGTAGGTGCCGGTCTCCCAGTTGGCGCGCGACAGCTTGCCGGTGGCCGTGAGGGTCTTGCCCTTCTTCACGGGCTCCGGGGAGGCGTTGACGGTGAGCTTGGAGAGCCGCTGGAAACGGATCTTGGTGTACTTGTCGTTGTAGGCGTCCGAACCGTCCTTGGCCAGCACGGCGGCGCCGACGTTCCAGTACGTGGCGTCCGTGTTGATCAGCAGGAGCGGGTCGACCGTGACGGTCAGCGTGCAGGTCGAGGTGGTGGCACTGGCCGCCTTGCACTTGGCGTTGTCCTCGTTCTGACCGAAGCCGAAGGCGTCGTCGTCATCGAGGCTCTTGCCGATCCAGAGGAGCGTGCCGGCGTCGGCGATGCCCGAGGCGTGGGACGCGGTGATCGCGACGGTGACCTTCTTGGTGGCGGTGGTGCCGACGACGATCGGCTTGCCGCCGTTCACCACGGTCTTGGTGATGACCGGGGCCGCGGCGGCCTTCGCCGCGGCCGTGAGTCCCTTGGCCTTCGGCGCGGCGGCGGCGCCGCGCTGGGCCGCGAAGCCGTACTCCGGAGCGGACGGGCGGTCGCCGCCGGGCTGCGCGGCCTGGGAGGCCGGCACGGCGAGAGCGGACAGGGCCAGGGCGCCGGAGACAGCGGCGACGGTGGCACGAATACGCATGCGTTCCCCAAGTGGAGAAGGGGCCCCGCGGTGCGTCGTCCGTACGGCGGGGCCCATCTGGTCTGTGAGCCTGGTGACTCGACAGACCAGACCGGGCGCGGACGTGAATAGTTGTACGGAATCATGACTTTTTTGCGAAGATCGAAAAATCGGCCGATTCGCCGCCCCGGGGACCGATTGCCCGTCCCCGGCCCCATCCCGGTCGGAAGGCGACCGACAGATCGGCCGGTCGTCGGCCGGTCCGTCGGCCGGTCCGTCGGCCGGTCGCCTCCCGGCTCAGTCGAACCAGCGGTCCCTGGCCAGTTCCTCCGTCCGCGACAGGTCCTCCAGCAGCGCCGCCACCTCGAAGCGCCGCGGCCACTGCCCCGCCGCCCACGCGAGCCCCGCCGCCACGCCCTCCAGCGTCGCCGCGTGCAGCACCCCGTCCGGGGTGCGGCGCCAGTCCAGCTCGACGCCGCCCGCGACCAGTTCCTCGTGCTCGACGTACGTGGCGGGCGTGGCCGGGCCGAGCAGGGCGCGGACCGCGTCGGGGACGTCGTGCTCCTCGCCGTCGGCCGCCGCCTCCCCGGTCACCTCCGCGACGACGGTCTCGCTGAGCCGCCGCACCTGGAGCAGCTCCGCCAGCTCGGCGGAGCGGGCCGGCGCGACCGGCAGCAGCGGCAGCCCGCCCGCAAGGGGCAGCAGGTCGGGGGCGTCCGCGATCACCGCGTCCGCCGCGTCGACCACCCGCACCTCGCCGTCGACCACGGCGCGCAGTTCGTCCGGCAGGGTCACCTGGTCCGGGTCGAGGTCGGCCAACGCGGTGTAGAGCGCGTGCAGTTGTCCGGCGCCGACCTCGCGCTCCGGGTCCGCGAGCCGGCCCAGCAGCTCGGCCGCGCCGCCGGGCTCGTCCAGCAGCGCGGCGACGGAGGTCCGTACGCCGAGGGCGCGCAGCACCTGCGCGTCGTCGAAGCCGGTCGCGTCGACCGCGTCGTACAACCCGGCGAGCAGCGGGTCCCCGGCCGCGGAGCGCAGCCCGGCGGGGCGCCGCCCGTCGAGCACGGGGTGGTCGCGCAGCCACCACGCGGTGTACGAACGCACGCTCTCCGTGGTCCCGTCGGGCAGCAGGATCCGTACGGACTGGGTGAGCGCGTCGCGCAGCGGCGGCCGGGCGAGCAGCGCCAGCGCCTGCGGCCATGCCTCGTCGTCCACCAGGTCCAGGTCGCGTACGGCCACGATCTCCGTGGCGACCGGCGGTACCGGTGTGTCGGGCAGCCGGTCCAGGACGTCCTCGCACCAGACGTCGACGGCGTCGAGCAGCCCGGCGTCGTCGGGCTCGGCGAAGTCGCCCTCCCTGGGCTCCAGTTCGTCGGGGTCGAGGACGACGTCCGTGGCGCGTACGAGGGCGAAGTCGGCGAGGACGCCACAGGCGGCGAGAGGATGCTCGCCCCAGCGTTCCGCCAACTCGGCGTCGCAGTAGGCGAGTTCGTCGGCGCGGAGAACGGAGGCGAACGGGCTTCCCGGCAGCACGAGTTCACCGGCCGGGGCCAGCTCGCCGTCCTCGTCGGTCAGCGCGAGGGCACCCAGCCAGGGTTCGTCGCCCGCCTCAAGTCCCGCGTCCCGTACGAGAGTCAGCACCAGTTCGGCCAGCTCCTCGGCGTCCGGGGTGGTGGCGTCCTCGTCCCACACCTCCCCCGCGTCGAGCGACGCGGCGACCGCCGCCCGCACCTGAGGGGTCGTCAGAACGGCGCGGGGCGTGGCCGGGAGCGCGCCCAGCTTCTCCAGCAGGGGGTGGGCGGCCTCGGGGTGGGCGACCTTCAGCCCGAGCCGCGCGAGGTCGGCGGAACCGGCCCTCTCGGCTCCTCCCTCAGCTCCCTCCGCGGTTCCCTCCTCGCCGGGCAGCGGGAGCAGCACCTGGCGGGGCCCGATCGTCGTACGGCCGTTCGCGAGCGGGACGGGCAGCCCGGAGAGCCGGTCGGCGTCCACGCCCGCGAGGGATTCGTACAGCCGGTACCACCAGGCGGGCGGCCGTTCGACGCCCGCGATGCGCTCGATGGCGTCACCGAGGGGCAGCCGGCCGACCCCGAGCGTACGCAGCTCCGGGCGCCGTTCGAGCCCGGCGGGCAGCAGGGTGGGCAGCACCTCGGCGAGGACCCGTACGGTGTCCTCGCCCGCGCCCTCCACGACCTCCGCCTCGAAGGGCCGCAGCGCGGTCGGCCCCTCCTCCTGCTCGTCCCCCGGGGCCGCCGGCGCCGCCGGGGTGAGGAAGGCGATGCGCGGCAGCCGCTCCAGGATCGCGGCGCGCAGGCTCCCGTCCAGCTCGCCCTTGCCGAGCGGGCCGGGTACGAGGTCGAGCAGGCCGGTGGAGTTGGGCTGCCAGCCGGCGAGCAGTTCGGCGTACGCGTCGGCGGCCCGCGCGACGAGGAAGTCGGTGAGCGGGCCCGGCGCGGGGTGGCGCCGGGTGGTGTCCAGCGGCAGCGTGGCGATCAACAGGGCGGGTACGCCCAGGGGTTCGTCCGTGGGGGTCGGGGCGTGCACGACCGGCGTGGTACGCGGCCGGGCCGGCGCCCCCTCGGCGTCCACGGGCACGGCCCAGGTGACGGCCCAGTGCGGGCGCAGCCGCTCCTCCACGGGCCGCCCTTCGAGGAGCGCGGCCTCGGTGGCGCCGTGATGGCTGACGACCCGCCAGCGGCGCGCCTCACCACCGGAGTCGGCTTCGCCGGAGCCCGAGCCGCCGGAGCCGACGCCACCCGGACCCGCGCTGTCGTGCACGACGACGTACGACGCGTCCTGGGTCCGGCGCAACACCCGTTCCCCGTCGGGGAATTCGGGTGTTTCCACGGCGACCTCGGCGAGTCCCGGGAGGGTCAGCAGCAGCGCGTCGTCGATCCCGGCGAGCAGCCGCGCCACGAGATCGGCCGCGGCGGCGTCGCGCAGCGGCAGGATGACGACGGTGTCGTAACCGTCGGGTGCCGTGCCCTCGGCGGGCAGCGGCAGCCGCAGCAGCGGTACGTGGCCGTCGCGGCGCCGCAGTTCGTCCCCGAGGCCGGGGCTGGCCTGCGCGGTGACCCCGGCCAGCTCGCGGGCCTCGGCGAGGGACCAGCGGACACCGCCGTGCCGGCCGATGACGGCGGGCTCGTCGCTGACGGCGAGCACGGCGGCGAAGCCGACACCGAACCGCCCCACCGCGCTCTCGTGCCCCTCGCGCTTGGCGGAGGCGCGCAGGGTGGACAGGGACTCGACGCCGGTCGCGTCGAGCGGCGCGCCGGTGTTGGCGGCCACCAGCACGGCGGGCCCGTCGGCGGTCGCGGGCCGCAGGGTCAGCCGCAGCCGGCCCTCGACCCCGGCGCGCGCGGCGGCGTCGGCGGCGTTCTGGGCCAGCTCGACGACGAGCCGGTCCCGGTAGCCGCCGAGGGCGAGGTCCTCCTCGGCGTTGGCATCCTCACGGAACCGCGCGGGGCTGGCCCCCCACGCGTCCAGCACCCCACGCCGCAGCCGCGCCGTCCCGAACGGGTCGGCCCCCTCGGTCGTCCTGACGCTCACGCTGTGACTCCGCTCTGTTCTGGTCGAGTACGGCGCTCTGTCTGTCTCCGCGTACGGGCACAGAACGTACCGCGCGGCGCGCCTCCGCGGGGGTGCGGGGCGCGTCCTGACAGCGGGGCGCCCCCTCCTCCTCGCCCTCTCCCGGCTCCCTTCCTCAGGCGGGTGCGGCGGCGGCCCGTCCGAAGACACCGGGGGTCACACCGAACGACCGGACGAACCACCGGTGGAAGTGCGCCTGGTCGGCGAAGCCGGAGAGCGCGGCGGCGTCGGCCGCCGAGCTGCCCGCGGCGAGGAGGGAGCGGGCCTTGCGCAGCCGGAGGAGGCGCTGGTAGTCGCTGGGCGGCATCCCGTACACGGCGCGGAAGGCCCGGTAGAGGGCGAACCGGCTGCACCCGGCCGCGTCCGCGAGGTCCTGCGCGGTCAGCTCACGCTCGTACGCCTCGTCCAGCAGCGCCCGCACCCGGCGGGCCGCGACGGTCTGCCCGCCGCCGGACAGCTCGCGGGGCACGGCGGAGCCCGTACGCGAGGACGCGTTGCGGCGCACCATCGCCGTCACGGCGGCGGTCAGCCGCTCCTCCCGTACGAGCGGATCGGCGCCGCCGACGAGCGCGGGGTGGAGTCTGCGCAGCGCGCGGGCGAGCACGGGGTCGTCGACGACGGGCCGGTCGAAGAGCGGCATGCGGGCGCGGCCCCCGGTGATGTCGTCGAGCACGTCCCGGACGACCTCGGGCCCGATGTGCATGATCCGGTACGTGAAACCCAGCTCCTCGGCGGCCTCGCCGTCATGCGGGTCGTCCGGGTTGAACGCCATGATCATCCCCGCGCTGCTGGTGTGCCCGCCGCCCCGGCAGTGGAAGCGCTGGGCGCCGGACTCGGTGACGGCGAAGGAGTACGCGTCGTGGCTGTGCAGGTGGAAGACATGGCGGACGAAGTGGGCGTGCATGGCCTCCAGCGGCCGGTGCGGATCGCGCCAGTAACGGGCCCAGTCGTCACGGCCGGCGCCTTGGCCGACCTGCCCGTCGTGACTGTCCCGCCCGTCCCGCACATCCCAGCTATCCCGTATGCCGCGTCCGCCCTGTCTATCCCGTCCGTCCTGCCTGTTCATACGCCCAGTCTGCCGCGCCGCACGAGCGTTCAAGACGGCGTTCCACCCACTGGACGAGACTCGCAGGCATGACAACGAGCACGCCCGTTCCCTCCGGGACCCCCTTCCGGTTCGACACCAAGATCGCCGTCATCGTCCGCGAGGACCTCGCCGTATGGCAGAAGCTGAACGTGACGGCCTTCCTGGCCAGCGGCATCGCCCACGCCCAGGACGACATCATGGGCAAGCGGTACGAGGACGCCTCCGGCAACGACTACCTCCCGCTGCTCCGCGAACCGGTCCTCTGCTTCACCGCCGACGCCCCCACCCTGACCCGCAGCCACGCCCGCGCCCTTTCCCGCGCTGTGCCTACGGCCCTCTACACGGCGGAGATGTTCGCCACGGGCAACGACGAGGACAACCGGGCGGCGGTCCGCGCGGTCCCGGCGGACGCCCTGGACCTGGTGGGCCTGGCGGTCCACGGCCCGCGCAACGTCATCGACAAGATCGTCAAGGGGCTGAAGCTGCACGGCTAGGACCGATACCCACGGAAGGGTTCCCGCACAGGGCACGCCCCCGGTGACAGCCGGATCGATTGACTTTCGATAGAAAGCTATCGATAATCGATACATGAATCAGCTCTTCATCGGCGCGCTCCGCGTCGGAATCGCCGCGGCGGTCCTCGTCGGTCTCTTCGGCCAGATCGTGGTCATCCCGACGACCGCGGCCGACGAGGCCGACCGCTTCCCGCCTTACGAGCCGTTCGCCGTGCCGTACGCGATAGTGGCCGTCGTCGGGGTCGTCTGCGTCCAGGTCGCGCTCGTCGCCACGTGGATGCTGCTCGACATGGTCAGCCGGGACGCGATCTTCACGCCGAGGGCCTTCCGGTGGGTCGACGTCATCATCGGGGCGTCGCTCGTGGCGACGCTACTGGCGCTCGGGGTCACCGGACATCTGGCCGTGGCCGACATCCCCTCGCCCTACGGCGACAACATGCAGGCCATCGGCGCCCTGGGCGCGGCGGCCGGGTGCGTCGGTGTGGGGGCGGCGTTCGCGATGCTCGTCGTCGTCATGCGGGGTCTGCTGCGCAAGGCGACGGATCTGCAGACCGAGATCGCCGAGGTCATCTGATGGCGATCATCATCGACCTCGACGTCCAGCTCGCCGAACGCAACCTGTCGGTCGGTGAGTTCGCCGCCGCCGTCGGTATCACGCCCGCGAACATCGCCGTGTTGAAGAACGGCCGCGCCAAGGCCGTGCGGTTCACGACGCTCGACGCGATCTGCCGCACGCTCGGCTGCCAGCCCGGCGACGTGCTGCGCTGGGTGCCCGACGACGAGACGCCCTAGCCGTACGGGGGTGGGCACCGGGCGGGCCACGGTCCGGTCTCGGTTCGGCGTACGCGGGCGTGGAGGGGGAGGCTCCGTACGAACGTACGGGCATGACCTTCCCTCCTGGCTCCCGTGCACCGCTTCCGCCGGAGACGGGCGGGGGCAGGGGCGCGGGCGGCGGGGGCTGTGTGGCCGCGCTCGTGCTGATCCTGGAGATTCCCGTCGCCCTGGTGACAGGCGTCCAGCTCGGGCTGCGTGAGTGGGCGCGGTCGGGGGCGGTCGGGAAGAAGGCCGGGGCCGTACCCGAAGTGCCGCCGATGGACTGGGTGCCGACGCTGTGGTGCGGGGCGTTCACGCTGGGCGCGCTGACCGTCGCCGTGGTCTTTCTGCGGAGCGCGCACCCGTACGCGGGCGGCATCCAGTTGTGTATCGCCGCGTTCGCGCTGCTCGTCACGCTCGGCGTCTGGAACGACGCGTACGACCGCGCCCATCCGGCGCCCCTGCCACCCTGTCCGACCCGTGCCGGGGTGCCCTGCGCGGAGAACACGGAAGGCACGGAGGACCCCGGCCGCTCGGGGCACCAGTGCCGGAGCGGCGGGGACAGCCAGGAGTGCGCGGACAGCGGGGGGTGAGCCCCGCCCCAGGGAAACCGGCCGGCCCGGGCCGTTACGAGTGGCCCAGGTCCTCCGTGTCGCCGTCCGGCGCGGCGCCCGTCAGGACCGAGCCGCTGTCCCTCGCCGGGCGGAGCGGGAAGGCGTCCGTGCCCACCGAGTCCAGGACCGGCGGCGGCGGGCGCAGGGGCTTGGGCATGACGGCCGCTTCCGAGTGGCCGCCACAGCCGTACGCCAGGGAGACGACGCGGCCGTCCGCCGGGGAGAACTCGTTCGCGCAGACGCCGAACGCCTGGCGCAGCGAGCCCGCCAGGGGCAGCAGGAAGCCGCAGGAGACGCAGGGCGCGGGGGCCGCCTGGGCCATGGGGGTCTTCGCGCCGAAGGACTCGTCCCAGCGGTCCGCCGCCACGTGCAGCCCGTAGCGGGAGAGGACCCGCGCCCGGCGCATGCCCAGCTCCTCCGCGACCGCCGCGATCGTGGCGCGCACCGGTACGGTGCCGGGCCCGGCACCGGTGCCGGGAGCGGCGAGTCCGTCCGCGGCATCGACGGCGTCGGCGGCCACCTCGGCCGCGTCCTCCGCCTCGACCAGGTCCGCGAGGTTCTGCGGGGTCACCTCCGGTACGACGGCGGAGTTCGGCGGCGGCATGTCCTCGCCGGAGTAGCCGGGCTCCAGGCGCAGATCCTCCGCCTCCGTCGGCAGCAGATCGCCGGGGCCCATGTCGCCGGGGCGCAGCCGCTCGCTCCAGGGCACCCATTCGGGGGCGAGGAGGGAGTCCGGGCCGGGCAGCAGCACCGTTTCGTCCAGCGTGACGATCTTCGCGCGGGATGCGCGCGCGACCGTCACCGCCCAGCGCCAGCCCCGGTAGCCGGGCTCCTTGCACTCGAAGAAGTGGGTGACGACCCTGTCCCCGTCAGCCACCGCCGAGACATGTTCCCCGACCACCCCGGGCGCGGCGGCCTCCTCGGCAGCCGACCGGGCGAGGTCTACCGCCTCGGCGCACAGACGGTCAGGGATTCGGCTTCGCGTCGTCGCAGCACTCACAGGTCTCGCTTCTCTCCTACGCCGTCTCACGGGTGCGCCGGCCGAATCGCGATGTACGAGCCGAGGGCGGAGCGGACCAGAGGGCCGCATCGACGTCCACGCCCGATCTCTCCTCGGGCACGCCTACTGTCATCCATTCTGCGGGATGACAAAGAGGCGCGCGGCCGAGAACAACCGCCGGTGGCGCGCTACGCACGCTACCCTCTCCGTCGCCCGCCGCCCACCTGCGCGTCGTCTTTCCCGTACTTCGGGCCACTCCGCAACCAGCCCGTAACCCGGCGGACCCCCACGGTGACGTGCGAAGGGGCGCTCGGGGCCGGCCGGGCGAGTCGGCCCGCCACCGTACGGCACGGGCGCGGCGCGGCCGGGGACGTGCGGCGGAGCCCGGCGGGGAGCGCCCGGCGGCGGGGAGGCCGCGGGGGTGACCGGATCCCGCCCGCGTGTACGTGTGCGGTCTGCCGCGCCGCGCGAACCCGCGTACGAATGCGGCGTGCCACCCGGGGCAGACACCACCGGGTGAACGCCCCACGGCCCCCGGACGACCCCCGCCGACTCCTCCGTCATGACACCGTCACGGCCCCGTCATGCGCGAGATCGGTTCGCGCCAGGGGCCCTTGGGGCACTATGACGGGGTGGCAGCCGTAAGGTCGTCCGACGCCCACGCGTCCGGCGGTCCGCTCCGGAGGACCGGGCGGGCGGTCGGCCGAGCCCTGCGCCTGCCGTTCACCGCCGCGGCGCGCGGGATCAGGAAGGCGACCCACGCCCACGGGGCGGGCGAGTCCGGGCTCGGCAAGCTGATCGAGCTGCACGCCGTGAACGGCGCGGGCGATGTCATGATCACCGTCGCGCTCGCCTCGACGGTCTTCTTCTCCGTGCCGACCGACGAGGCGCGCGGCCGGGTCGCGCTCTACCTCGCCGTCACCATGGCGCCCTTCACCCTGCTCGCCCCGGTCATCGGCCCGCTCCTCGACCGCCTCCCGCACGGCCGCCGCGCCGCCATGGCCGCCGCCATGCTGACCCGCGCCGTCCTCGCGATCGTCATGTCCACCGCGGTGATCACCGGGAGCCTGGAGCTGTATCCGGCGGCGCTCGGGGTGCTGGTCGCGTCGAAGGCGTACGGGGTCGTCCGCAGCGCGGTCGTGCCCCGGCTGCTGCCGCCGCGCTTCTCGCTCGTACGCGCCAACTCCCGGGTCACGCTCGCCGGTCTGCTGGCCACCGGCGTCGCGGCGCCGATCGCCGCCGGGCTGCACATGATCGGGCCGCGCGGGCCGCTGTACGGGGCCTGCGTGATCTTCCTCGGCGGTGCGGTCCTGGCGTTCACGCTGCCGCCGACGGTGGACTCGGCGAAGGGGGAGCGCAAGGCGCGGCTCGTCCCCGTCCCCCACACCCATCCCCACGGCGGGGGCGACCGGACCGGGAAGGAGCGGCGGCCCAGCCTGCGGACGGTCGGCCCCTCCGTGCTCCACGGCCTCCAGGCCAACGCCTCGCACCGCGCGCTCTCCGGCTTCCTGACCTTCTTCCTCGCCTTCCTCCTGCGCGAACACCCGCTCGCCGGCCAGAGCGCCGCCGTCTCCCTCGGCATCGTCGGCGTCGCGGCGGGCGCCGGGAACGCGCTAGGTACGGCCGTCGGCGCGTGGCTCAAGGCGCGCGGCCCCGAGCTGATCATCGCCACGATGCTGGCCATCGCCCTCTCCGCGGCGATTCTGGCGGCGCTGTTCTTCGGCGGGCTGATGATGGCGGTGCTCTGCGCGCTCGCCGGGTTCTCGCAGGCGCTGTCGAAGCTGTCGCTGGACGCGGTGATCCAGCGCGACGTGCCGGAGGAGGTGCGGACGTCCGCGTTCGCCCGCTCGGAGACGCTGCTCCAGATGTCCTGGGTGGTCGGCGGCGCGATCGGCATCGCGCTGCCGCTCAACGGGGTGCTGGGGATGGGCGTGGCCGCGGGCATCGTGGGGCTGGGGGCGCTCATGGCCGTACGGGGACTGCTGAGCGGGGCGCGGCGCGGCTCGCCGCACCCGCGTGTGGCGTGAGCCGGGGCGACCGATAGCCTTCGGCCCATGACCGTTGCGTTCTTCTCTGGTAGGTACCGCCGGGCCGGCGTCGCGCTCGGCGCGGTGTCCGCCGGACTCCTCGTCCTCGCCGCCTGTGAAAAGCCGACGCCGCTCGCGACCGTGACGGTCAACAGCGACTCGGTCAACACCGAGGCGGCCTGCTACAACGACGGCAAGGCCATCAAGGAGGCGGACATGCAGCCTTGCCTCAACAAGAAGGCCGAGAAGACGATCACGGTCGCCGTGGACGACAAGATCCGCTTCGGCGTCGACCCGGAGATCGCGGAGCGCGGCTGGACGCTCTTCATCAACGGCCAGCCGGCCGAGCAGGAGCCGTACAAGAAGACGTACCGGTCCATCCCGGCCAGCGCGTTCTTCTCCAGCCAGACCGGTCAGACGACCAACGAGACGCAGGTCAGCGTGGTCGAGACGACGGGCAAGAGCCTGACGGGTGTCTGGCACTTCGAGTTCAAGAAGAGCTCCTGAGCCGTCTCCTGTCCTGACTCGTCTCTCGCCCTGACTCGTCTCTCGCCCTGAGCCGTCTCAAGCCCTGACCCGTCTCCCCGCAGCCGTCCGAGAGGTTCCGCCATGCGTGTACTCGTCGTGACAGCGGTGGCGGCGGAGGCCGAGGCCGTGGCCGCCGGGCTCGGCCGGTACGCGGCCAGTGGCGTACGGGAGCTGACCGGCGGGTACGAGATGGCGGGCCACGCCCAGTACACGCCACGGCCCGGCTCCGTGCAGATACCGGTGGTGGACGTGCTGGCGGGCGGGGTCGGCCCGACGGCCGCCGCGGTCGCCACGGCGACGGCGCTCGCGGCCTCCCCCTACGACCCTCCGTACCATCTCGTCGTCTCGGCCGGGATCGGCGGCGGCTTCCTGCCGCACGCCCCGGTCGGCTCGCTCGTCGTCGCGGACTCGATGGTCGCGGCCGATCTGGGCGCGGACTCCCCCGACGGGTTCGCCGCCGTCGAGGAGTTGGGCTTCGGCCGCTCCGTACGGCGCCCTCCGGCGGAGCTGGCTGCCAGGATGGCGGCGGTGCTGAGCGCCGACCCGGCCGTCCCGGTGCTCCTCGCGCCCGTCCTGACCGTCTCGACCGCGACGGGCACCGCCGCGCGCACGGCGGAGCTGACCGCGCGCCATCCGCGGGCCGCGGCGGAGGCGATGGAGGGGTACGGGGTCGCGGAGGCCGCCGCGGTCCACGGCGTACCGTGTACGGAGGTCCGCGCGATCTCGAACGTCGTCGGCCCGCGCGACCGCGCGTCGTGGCGGATCGGCCGGGCGATGGAGTCGCTGCGGCACGCGTTCACCCTGCTCACCCCCGTTTTCGAGGAGCCGTCATGACGCCCTCCGAGCCGTCCCGGTCGTCGTCTCCCGCCGCCGCGCCGGACGCACCGGCGACACCGGCCGCCGCACCGCTGCGGATCGCGTACTCGCCGTGCCCGAACGACACGTTCGTCTTCGACGCGCTGGCGCACGGCCGGGTGGCGGGGGCACCGGAACTCGACGTCACGTTCGCGGACATCGACCTCACCAACGGCATGGCGGAGCGCGGCGAGTTCGACGTACTGAAGGTCTCGTACGCCGTACTGCCGTGGATCCTCGACGAGTTCACCCTCCTGCCCTGCGGCGGCGCGCTCGGCCGCGGCTGCGGCCCCCTGGTCCTCACGAAGGAACCGGGCACCGACCTGACCGGGAAGACCGTCGCCGTACCGAGCGAGCGCTCGACGGCCTACCTGCTCTTCCGCCTGTGGGCGGCGGACGTGGTGCCCGGCGGGGTCGGCGAGATCGTCGTGCTGCCCTTCCACGAGATCATGCCGACGGTACGGGAGGGCAAGGTGGACGCCGGACTCGTCATCCACGAGGCGCGCTTCACGTACCGGAACTACGGGCTGCACAGCCTCGCCGACATGGGTGAGCACTGGGAGTCCACGACGGGCCTGCCGATCCCCCTGGGCGCGATCGTCGCGAAGCGCTCCCTCGGGACGGAGACGCTGCGGCTGCTGGCGGATTCGGTCCGCCGGTCGGTCCGGATGGCCTGGGACGACCCGGAGGCATCGCGCCCGTACGTCCAGGAGCACGCCCAGGAGATGGACCCGGCGGTCGCGGACCAGCACATCGGCCTGTACGTCAACGAGTTCACCGCGGACCTGGGCGAGGACGGCTACGCCGCCATCCGCGGCCTCCTCACCCGCGCGGCGGCCGAGGGCCTGGTCCCGCCCCTCCCGGCGGGCGCGCTGGACTTCGGCTGAGCGCGGAGCGCGGAGGCCGGGAGGGGGCGACGGGTCAGACGTCCAGCTGGTCCGCCACCGCGCGGAGCAGGCCCGCGATCTTCGCGCCGTGGACCTTGTCGGGGTAGCGGCCGCGCTCCAGCATCGGGGTGATGTTCTCCAGCAGCGTCGTCAGATCCTGCACGATCGAGGCCAGTTCGTCCGGCTTGCGGCGCTGCGCCGCCGCCACCGAGGGCGCCGGGTCGAGGACCTTCACGGAGAGCGCCTGGTCACCGCGTTGACCCGCGACGACCCCGAACTCCACGCGCTGGCCCGGCTTGAGGGCGTCGACGCCGTCGGGGAGGACCGATGAGTGCACGAAGACGTCGCCGCCGTCGTCGCGGGAGAGAAAGCCGAAGCCCTTCTCGCTGTTGAACCACTTGACCTTGCCGGTAGGCACGTCTGTCCTCGTCCTTGTACTCGTTGGGGCGCTGGCGCGCGCGAAACGGCTCTGGATAGCACTACAGCGGGTCGTCGACCCGCCACACCCAAGGCTAATGGCCCAGGGGCTGGTGACAAGACGTTGCCGGACGGTTCCTGTCCGCTGCCTTCCGCAGGGAACTACCCTGGTGAGGTGACTGCTACTCCTGTACCTCGATCAGTGGCCCCATCGACAGAGGGGCCGGCGTCCGCGAACGACGAAGCCGGGCCCGGTGACGGGCTGGTGCGGGCCGGCGCGATCGTCTTCATCGTCGGTGCCGTGGCCACGCTGGTCACGGTCGCGCCGCTGTTCCTCGGCTCGGATCCGTTCCCGACGATCGCCTACGCCGTATCCATGCTGATGGGGGTGGGGTTCGCCGTCGCCGGCGCGGGCGTGCTGCGGTCGGTCGCCGCGCAGCGCAGCCGGGACCGGGCCTGACGGTCGCTGTCACCGTCACCAACACCGGCGCCGTTGTCGGCTGACGGCACCGGCCGTCCCCGTCACCGGCCGTGGGTGCTCGCCGTCGCCGTCACCGGCCGGGGGGCTCGCCGTCACCGGCGTCATCACCGGCCGGGGGGCACGCCGTCACCGGTCGAAGGTGCTCGCGTACGCCGACAGCCAGGCCGGAAACGCCGTCAGGTCCGTCAGGACGACATCCGCGCCCGCCGTACGGAGTTCCTCCTCGCCGCACGGCCCCGTCGGTACGGCCACGGAGAGCGCCCCGGCCGTACGGGCCCCGCGCACATCGCCGGTGTGGTCCCCGACGTACACCGACGCCCCGTGCTCGCGCAGCGCCTCGCCCTTGGCCTCCGCCCACAGCCAGCCGATGACCTCGTCCGGCTCGATGCCGAGGTGGCCGAGGTGGAGCCTGGCGTTCGGCTCGTGCTTCGCGGTGACGACGATCGCGCGCCCGCCGAGCGCCTGGACGGCGGCTATCGCCTCGCGGGCGCCGGGCAGCGCGGGGGTCGGGGCGATCGCGAATGTGGGATAGATCTCCCTGTACCGGTCGCCCATCTCCGCGATCCGTTCCGCCGGGAACCAGTGCGCCAGTTCCTGGTCGAGCGGCGGTCCGAGCCGGGTGACCGCGAGGTCGGCGTCGATGTGCACCCCGGTCTCGGCGGAAAGTGCCTGGTAGACGGCGTGGATACCGGGCCGGGAGTCGATGAGGGTCATGTCGAGGTCGAAGCCGACCACCGGCCCCGGCCGGTCCGTGCGCGGTGCCGTCGATGCCGTGGATGCCGTCGGTGCCGTCGATGTGATCGATGTCGTGGAGGGTCCCATGAGCGCCATTCTGCCCGGGCGGCCCGGCGACCGGTCGGCCCCGTGGGATGGCTTGATCCGGGTGCTTAGACTTAGCCAAGCCTTACCAACTGCCCCGCCGTCCCCGTCTCCGCTGTCCCTGCCCCCGACCTCGCCGCCGTCTCCGTCTCCGATGGGTTCCGATGCCAGCCGCCGTCGTCCCGACGACCCCGCCCCGCACCGCCAGGGGCGGACTCGTCGTCCGCCGCGTCGGCTGGACGGCGGCCGGCGTCGTGGCCGTACTGCTCGCGGTGCTGCTCAGTCTCGCCGTCGGGGCGCGGGCCGTCCCGCCCTCCGCCGTCGTCGACGCCCTGCTGAGCGGCGGGCGCGGTGACGACGCCGAGGTCATCCGCCAGTTGCGCGTGCCGCGCACCCTGATCGGACTGATGGTCGGCGCGGCGCTCGCCCTCGCCGGTACGGCGCTCCAGGGCATCACCCGTAACCCCATCGCCGACCCCGGCATCCTCGGTATCAGCCAGGGCGCCTCGGTGGGCGTCGTGCTGGCCATCGCCCTCGCCGGGGTGCACACCCTCGCCGGCTACGTGTGGTTCGCGTTCGCGGGCGCGGGTGTCGCGTCGGTCGCGGTGTACGCGATCGCCTCCAGCGGGCGCGGCGGCGCGACCCCCGTCAAGCTCGCCCTCGGCGGCGCGGCGATCAACGCGCTGCTGGTGTCGGTGACGATGGGGGTGCTGACGACGAGCGCGGCGACGCTGGACGAGTTCCGGTTCTGGCAGGTGGGGGCGCTGGCCGGCCGGGACGCCCAAGTGGCCGGTCAGGTCTGGCCGTTCCTGCTCGTCGGTACGGTGCTGGTGGTCGCCGTGGCGCGCGGTCTGGACGCGCTGGCGCTCGGCGAGGACGTGGCGAAGGGACTGGGCCAGAACGTCGCGGCCGTACGGATCCTGGGCGGCGTCGGCGCGACCGTCCTCACGGGCGTCGGGGTCGCCGCGGCGGGGCCGATCGCCTTCATCGGGCTGGCCGTTCCGCACATCGCCCGCGCGCTGGTCGGCACCGACCACCGCTGGGTGCTCCCGATGGCCGCGCTGATCGGCCCTGTCATGCTGCTCGTCTCCGATGTGATCGGCCGGATCGTCTTCCCGCCGGGTGAGGTTCCCGCGGGGGTGATGACGGCGCTGATCGGGGTGCCGTTCCTGGTCACGCTCGTACGGCGGAAGGCGGTGCCCGCGTGACGGTCACGGCAGAGACCCCGGAGGCTCCGGAGGCCCGGGAGGCCCCCACGTCCCGGCGCGGCGTCCGGCCCGCCGGGTACACGCGGGTACGGGCCGCACGCGGATCGTTCCTGCTGCACCGGCGCTCGGCCGCCGTCGCCGCCGGGCTGGCCGTCCTCCTCGCCGCGGTCTGCGTCGCGTACCTGAGCGTGGGCGAGAGCTTCGTGCCCCCGGCCGAGGTGCTGAAGGTCCTCACCGGGCAGCCGTCCGCGCAGGAACTCGTCGTCGGGACACTGCGGCTGCCGCGCATGGTGGTCGGGCTGCTCGTCGGGCTCGCGTTCGGCGTCGCGGGCGCGCTGATCCAGACCGTCGCCCGCAACCCGCTCGCCAGTCCCGACATCATCGGCGTGAGCCAGGGCGCGAGCGCGCTCACGGTCGGCGCGATGACGTACGGGGTGACGTCCTTCTCCGTACTCCCCTATCTCTCCGTCACCGGCGGCATCCTGGCGGCGGCGCTGGTCTACGTCTTCGCGTGGCGCGGCGGGCTGCACGCCACGCGCTTCGTCCTCATCGGCATCGGCTTCGCGATCGCGCTGCGCTCGATCACCACGCTCTTCCTGACCAAGGGCGACTATCTGGTCGCCCAGCAGGCCCAGGTCTGGATGACGGGCTCGCTCAACGGCCGCGGCTGGGACGCGGCCGCCCCGCTCGGCTGGGTGCTGCTGGCGGCCCTGCCCGCGGTGGCGTGGGCGGCGTACGCGCAGCGCACGGTGTCGATGGACGACGACACCGCCACCGCGCTCGGCGTACGGCTCGGGCGCGTCCGGCTCGGTCTGGTGCTGCTCGGTGTGGTGCTGGCGTCGGTGGCGACGGGCGCGGCGGGCCCGGTCGACTTCGTGGCGCTGCTGGCGCCGCAGATCGCCCGGCGCATGACGCGTACGGCACAGATCCCGCTGGCGTGCTCGGCGCTGATGGGCGCGGTCGTCGTCGTACTGGCCGATCTCCTGGCGCGCCGGCTGCTGTCGCCGACCGAACTGCCGGTGGGCGTGCTGACGGCGGCGGTGGGCGCCCCGTATCTGATCTGGCTGATCGTCCGCGGTCGCACCGCGGGAACCGGCACGGGAGGCAAGGGATGAGCAAGCTCGTCGCGCGCGAGCTGACGCTCGCCTACGAGGACCGTACGGTCGTCCACGGACTGGACCTGGCCGTCCCCGACGGGCGGGTCACCGTCATCGTCGGCCCGAACGCCTGCGGCAAGTCGACCACCCTGCGCGCGCTGGGCCGGCTGCTGCGCCCGAAGGGCGGCTCCGTACTGCTGGACGGTACGGAGCTGGCGCGCATCCCGACCCGGCGGATCGCGCGGTCGATCGGCCTGCTGCCGCAGTCGCCGGCCGCCCCGGAGGCGATCACCGTCGCGGACCTGGTCTCGCGCGGCCGGCAGCCGCACCAGCACTGGTGGCAGCAGTGGTCGGACGAGGACGAGCGCGCGGTGACGGACGCGATGGCCCGCACGGACGTGACCGCTCTCGCCGACCGGTCGGTGGACGAGCTGTCGGGCGGGCAGCGCCAGCGCGTCTGGATCGCCATGGCACTGGCCCAGGAGACGGAGCTGCTGCTCCTGGACGAGCCGACGACCTTCCTGGACATCGCGCACCAGGTGGAGGTCCTCGACCTGGTCCGCCGCCTCAACCACGAGCAGGGCCGCACGGTGGTGATCGTGCTCCACGACCTCAACCAGGCGGCGCGGTACGCGGACCACCTGGTCGCCATGAAGGCGGGCCGCATCGTGGCGGAGGGCGCGCCGGGCGAGATCGTGACGGCGGAACTGGTGCGCGAGGTCTTCGGCCTCGACTCGATCGTGGTCCCGGACCCGGTGACGGGGTCACCGCTGGTGGTGCCGGGCGCGCCGTACCGCCCGGAGGGCGCGGGCGTGGCGGCCGGCGGGACCACCGCGTCCGGGAGCTGAGCCGAGGGGGCCGCGGGCCGTTCAGCTGTCAGCTGGGCGAGCACTCGAAGGCGTGATGCCCGCTGGACAGCCGCTCGACGGAGAGCACGCCGAACTCCGCCGCGCCCAGCAGCGCCCGCAGGTCGTCATGGCGCTCGAAGCCGCCGGTCCCCTTGCCGCAGATCACCGTACGGAAGAGGGAGTGGGCCGCGTCGGACTCCTCCCCGAGGAGCGGTTCCAGCACGATCAGCCGGGGCCTCGGCAGCCCCGGGGCGAGCATCCGCGCGGTGCGGGTCATCGCCCGGCGCACCGCCGTGAGGATGCGTACGCCGCTCTCGTGGGACCAGTCGTGCAGCACGTTCTTGAGCAGATACAGGTCACCGCCCTCGGACACCTCCCGGAAGATGTCCGAGGGGCGGAAGCTGAGCCGGCCGGCGAGCGGGTGCCCGGCGGTCGCGGCCAGCCTGGCGCCCGCCCGTTCGCAGACGCTGGGCCGGTCGACGCAGACGCCCTCCAGGTGCGGGTTGCCTGCCAGGATCGAGGTGATCATCGTGCCGTCGCCACCGCCGACGTCCACCACCCGCCGCACCCCGGAGAAGTCGAACCGCTCCACGAGCGCGGCCGCCGCCGGAACCGCCAGCTCCGCCATCGCCGCGTCGAAGACGGCTTCCGCCTCCGGGTTGCGTCCCAGGTACTCGTAGAACGGGACGCCGAAGACCTGCTCGAACCCGGAGCGTCCCGTGAGGGCGGTGCCGAGCAGCCCCCCGAAGGCGTCGTCGTACGTCTCGGCCAGCAGGACGAGGAAGTTCCGCAGGGATCCCGGGTGATCGCTCCGCAGCGCCGCGGAGCCCGCCGCCAGTCCGAAGGCCCCCTTCTCGTCGCGCTCGAAGACCCCGGCCGAGACGAGCACGTGGAGGAGGAGCGGGAGTACGTCACGGTCGGCCCCGGTGCGATCGGCGATCTCGCCGGCGGACAGGAACCCGCCGTCCAGGACATCGGCGATACGCAGCCGGGCCGCCACCGCCAGCACGCGCGAGGCGCAGCCGCCCGCCGCGATCTCCATGAGGCGCAGGGAGTCCCGGGGGTCACCGTCCCTGAGGTCCCCGCCCCGGGGGTCCCTGTCCTGGGGGTCCCTGTCCCGGGGGTCCCTGTCCTGGGGGATCCGTCCGTTGCCCGCTGTCTTGTCGTGAACCAGTTCGTTGCTCACAGTGTGCCGCCTTCGCATGAGGCCGGCCGCGGCCACCGCTGTAGCGGGGCGCGGCGCGCTGCCGGACGGCCGGGCCGGCCGTCCGCGGTACACCGGGCACAACGACGCGGAGCTTCCGGGAGAAACGGTCCCGGCCGCCCGGGCCACCCGCGTACACGTGAACAGGCGCAGCCACGTACGGATGAACCCGCGCGCTTCTTGAGGCGCCGACCGCCCCTGGTCGGCAGGGTGTTACCGGGCGACCGCGGAACCCGAGGATGGCGAGGACGACCGTGACAGCTACCGCCGGCACCCCAGCCGACACCCCATCGACATCGACCACGGCATCGACCACGGCATCGGCATCGACCTCGGAGCCGGCGGACGAGGCTCCGGGCTATCCGATGGAGCGCACCTGTCCGTATCAGATGCCCTCGGGCTACGACCGGCTGCGCGAGGACGGGCCGCTGTCGCAGGTGACCCTGTACGACGGCCGGCGGGTCTGGCTGGTCTCCGGCAACGCCGAGGGCCGCGCGCTGCTGCCCGACCCGAGGCTCTCCTCCGACACCGACCACCCGGACTTCCCGTACCTGACGGAGCGCCTCGGCTCCCAGCGCTTCGACGCCCTCCCCCTCATCGGCACGGACGACCCCGAACACGCGGGCCAGCGCAAGCTGTTGACCTCGGGCTTCGGTATCCGCCGGATCGCCGCCCTGCGCCCGCACATCGAGCGGACCGCCGGGGCGCTGCTCGACCGGATGCTCGCCGGGGGCGACCACGCCGACCTGGTCCGCGCCTACACATTCCCCCTGGCCTCGGACTCGACCTTCGCGCTGCTGGGTGTGCCGGAGGAGGACCGGCCACGGCTCGACGCGTGCTCCCGGCGCGCGCTCGCCCCGGCCGACGGGGACGAGGCGGACTCACCCGCGCAGGCGTTCCAGGAAATCCTCGGCTATCTGCGTGACTTGATCGCGCGGAGGGAGCGCGTGCCGGGAGACGGGCTGATCGACGACATGATCAGGAGTGCCCGGGGCGGCGTGGACCGGGAGAAGCTGGTCACGATCTGTACGGTCCTGATGGTCGGGGGCAACGAGAGCACCTCCAGCACCATCGCCACCTCCGTCCTGGCCCTGCTCGAACACCCGGGCCAGCTCGCCGAGTTGCGGAACGACCCGTCCCTGACCGCGGGCGCGGTCGAGGAGCTGACCCGGCTCATCTCGGTCACGGACGGACTGCAGCGGGTGGCGGTCGCGGACATCGAGATCGCCGGCCGGACCATCAGGGAGGGCGACGGCGTGATCATCTCGACGATGCTGATGAACCGGGACCCGAGCGCCTGGGACGACCCGAACGTCCTCGACATCCGCCGCAAGGCGGGCCGCCATGTCGCCTTCGGCTACGGCATCCACCAGTGCGTCGGGCAGAACCTGGCCCGCGCCGAGATGGAGATCGCCCTCAACACCCTGCTGCGCCGCGTCCCCGCGCTCCGGCTGGCCGTCCCTCCGGAACAGGTACGGGGCAGCGTCCCGCACGCGCTGCTGGGCGGCGTGGTCGAACTCCCGATCGCCTGGTAGCGCCGCCGCCATGGATATCGGTACCCGTATCGAGATCGACACCGACCGGTGCATCGGCGCGGCGATGTGCGTACTGCACGCGCCCGCCGTGTTCACCCAGAACGACGAGGGAGTGGCCGACCTGCTGCCGGAGGAGGAACGGGGCGAGGGCGCCGGGAACGGCCCCGCGGTCCGCGAGGCCGCGGCGACCTGCCCGGTACAGGCGATCACCCTGCGGTAGCGCCCGCCCGGGCCGCCGGACGGCACCGCTGCTCGTGCGGGCGTACGGCCACCGGGTGTAAGGCCACCGGTCGTACGCCCGCACGGCGTGGGCGGCTCAGGGCGTGGGCGGGCAGTAGCCCTGAGGGCAGAACGAGGCCGCCGCCACCGTGGCCGACTCCGCGTAGGTGGTGTCCCAGTCGTCTTCGGGTCCGGCGACGAGGACCACCCACCTCACCCCGTCGTCGGCGACGAACGCCCGGAGCAGGGACCGGCGTACCGTTCCGTCCCTGCGTGGCACGCGGTATGCCAGTTCGGCGGCGTCCGAGCCGTCGGAGACGTTCTCCCGCTCCAGCCTGAGACGCTCGTAGCCGTCGATCGCGGACTGGAGCCGATCCGTCTCCACCAGCGCGTCGTAGGGCGTGTAGCCCGGTTCGGAGATCTGGTAGATCTGCAGCAGCCCGGCCTTGTCGGACGTCTCGTAGTAGACGACGACTCCCTCGTCCCGTTGTTCCGCCCTGCGCTGCCAGTCCTCCCTGACCTGCACGGTGAATCCCTCGTCGTCCTCCTGAACGACGAAGCCCGGCGGCGGCTCGGTGGCGGAGGCGGAGGCCGTCCCGCTTTCGGGAGAGGCGGTGTCGGTCCCGGCGGTACCGGCATCCGTTCCGGCGGTCGTTCCCGGGGTGGCCGTCTCCCCGGGGGTGGCCTCCGCCGATGCCCCGGCCTCCTGGGGATCCTCGCGGAACAGCAGTCGTCCGCCGCCGACGCCGACCGTGGCCAGCACCGCCACCGTCAGTGCGGCGGCCGCGATCCGTAAGCCCGCTTCCAGCGCCGACCGGCCGGTGCCCGGAGCCGGGTGGGGCTCCCAGCGCTGTCTCTCCGGGTCCCACCCGGTCATGTCAGCATCCCCGTGATCACTCCGGTGGCGACTCCGGCCGCCGTCTGGCCGCCGACCGATCCGGCCGCCCGGCCCGCCAGCGCGAGCAGCCGCCGCAGACGGCTCCTCGTCACTCCGCCGGTGCTCTGAATCTCCAGCTCGGCCTCGGCCGCCGCCGTCCGTACCTCATCCGCCTCTCCCCGCAACAGCCGCAGCGCGTCCATCAGTTGCGGCGTCGCCGCGATGAACTGGTCCGACCGGTCGGTGGCCCGCGCGTCCGGGCCCGAGGCCGCCGCGCCCCCGGTCATCCGTCCGATCGCGATGCCGCCGGGAACCGGCGCCACGACGGGCGGCGGTCCGCCCATGCCCTGCGGCCGGCCGATCCGCCTGCTGACGTCCTCCGCCTCGGCGCCCTTCCCGGCGGCGACCGCTCCCCCGCCGAACTCGCCCACGACGATCCCGCCCGGCGGCTCCGTACCGGCCGGCTCGTCGGTACGGGACGACTCCTCGGTGCTACGGGTCGGCTCGTCGCCGGAATCCGGCCCCGGCCCGGCGTTCTCCGCGCCGCCCCGTCCGCTTCCGTCTCCGCTTCCGTGTCCGCTCATGTCTTCGCTCCCCCTGTTGTCGTTCTCGGTATTCGCCGGCTCGGTCGCCGCCGCCTCAGCCGTTCCTCTGCTGCAGCGCCTCACCGGCCCGCGCCATGGCGCCGCGGCCCGAGGCCACCGCGCCGCCGCTCATCGTCCCGATGAAGACCCCGCCGTTGCTCACCTGCACGATCTGCTGCTCCAGTTGCCCCGTGTCATGGCCCTTCTCCTGCAGCGCCTGGAGCGCCCCCGTACCGATGCGCTCCTGGATCGTCCTGAGGTAGCGGCTGACATCCATCCGCTGGAACGGCGACTGCCCGCTGACGGAGGCCAGTTCCCGTACCGAAACCGCCGCTCCCTCCGCCGAGGTCTCCCGGACGCCCGCGTACCCGCGCCCTCGCGACGCCCCGCCCGCCACACCCTCCAGCGAACGCGCGGCGGAGAAGGCCGCCGCAACCCCGGCCGCCGGTGCGGTCAGCAGCGCTCGGGCCACCGCGATCGCCGGGTAGTCCCTGCCCCGCGCCACGATGTCGTCGACGAGCCCGAACTCCGGTTTGAGCGGGTCCAGTACGTGCGGCACGACCTCCAGCACCAGCAACTCGCCCTGGGTGTGCACCCGTACCAGTACGGAGATCACCACCTGGTGCTCCCAGGCGGCGACCCGGACCCGCAGAAAGTGCCGCCGCGCCTCGCCTCCCTCGCCGACCGACGTGAGCCGGTGCAGCGCCGCCGCGGTCTCGCCGCGATCGACCTCGTCCCTCGACGGTCCCGACGGCAGATAGACCAACTCGTCGATCTCCACGGCCCTGAGGCGGTCGAGGCCGGTCGGGGGCTCCGGCAGCCGGCCGAGGTCCGCCAGCCGGTCCCGTACGCAGTTCAGCACCCCGGCGGCGGTGAGCGGCTCGGTCTCCGCCCCGGGCCTGCGGCGCAGGTCCATCACGAGCGACCAGGACTTCAGGGCCCGCCCCGATCCGACGAACGGCCGGTCCGGCTCGTACAGGACAAGCCCCGAGTTCTGTTCCCGGTCGATGGCCTGGCCGATCTTCCGCAGCCACTCGGGGCCGGACAGCTCCTCCCGGGGCCGCCGGCCGAAGGACTCGGTGCTGAGCCGGTCGCACATCACCTCCTCCACCGCGCTGCGGTGCCGCCACACAGGGATCACCATCAGCAGCGGAAAGACCACCGCCATCCAGTTGGCCGAGGAGTTCCACAGGGCGGCGAGCGCCGCCGCCCAGTACAGGGCCATCAGCAACCGGGGGACGAAAGCGACCAGTCGGGTCCGGCCTTGGCTCCCCGGGAGGAGTCCGTCCAGCGAATAGACGCTGGTGCCGCGCCCCGAGATGTTCCGTACCAGCCACAGCAGTCCGCACACGAGCGCGTAGTTCAGCGCCCAGGTGCCGGAGCCCGGGTAACGCGCTCGGAGGCCCGAGACGTCGACCGCGTCGGTGAGGAGGAAGAAGCGCCGCTCCGTGTAGCTCTGGCTGTACGCGTCGGCCAGGCTCCAGGAGGTCATCCAGCCGAAGCCGTCCCCGAAGTAGTCCGCCAGCCAGAAGAGCGTCCACAGGAGCGCGATCCAGGCGCCGGCCCGCAGTTCGAGCCGGCGCGCCCGTAACGCGTGGGCCAGCACCGGGACGACATCGACGCCGGCCGAGGGCGCCACCGCCCTCCTGTCGTGCTCGACCAGTTCCTCCACCACCCGGCGCCGGAACCGCGCCTGGAGATACGGGCCGGCACAGAGCAGGCGGGTGGTCCCGGTGTGCGAGTAACGGTTCGGGGACCGTTGCGCGGAGGTGTCGGCAGGCGGTGTGCCGGAGGACGGGTTCGGTTGAGCGGGGACGGTCATGTTGCCTCAATTCGCCTTTACAGCCGCGAGTTGCGGCGAATCGACAGTTATGAGGACGTTGAACATAGAGCACCCGGTGGCTTTGCGCCACACTTTTGTCACAGAGTGCGCCCACGGTCGGCGGCGAGCGTGCCGACGGAGCACCTGCCACTCGATCGAGTGACATCTTCCTGGTGCCCCACTGTTTTGGATCTTCAGGAGGTCAGAGTGATCCCTGGTTCGGCGCGGACGGGACGCTTCGGCCGCCGCGCCGCGAACAGGCCGCCGCGCCGGGAACAGCCGCCGCGCACAACGGGACACGACAAGAACACCGAGGATCCGCATGAGCGATCAGACCGAACCCACCATCGAGCCCTTCGGCTTCCTCGCCCCGCCCACCGGCCCCGGGATCGCCCCGGCCCCGACGCCCGACGAGACATGGGAGCTGAACGGCGGCTGGGCGTGGGTCTACTACGGCGACGGCAACACCTCGCTGACCCGCCCCGTCCTCCTCTCCGACGGCTTCGAAACGGGGCCCAGCAGTCTGGACGCGCTCTGGGAGGGCCTGGAGCGCAAGGACTTCGCGTTCATCGGCGAACTGCGCCGCCAGCGCCGGGATCTCGTCCTCATCGGGTACGAGGACCGCAGCGCCTCGCTCCTGCGCAACGCCGAGGTGGCGACCCACGCCGTCCAGCGAGCCGTCGCCGAGCGGACGGGGAACGCGCCGCTGCTCGTCGGCGGGTTCAGCATGGGCGGCCTCATCACCCGTTACGCCCTGGCCAAGCTGGAGCACGAGGGCATCGACCACCAGACGGAGGTCTATCTCTCGTTCGACACGCCCCACCGCGGCGCGTGGGTGCCGATCGGCCTCCAGGCGCTGGCCCACTTCCTCACGGCGACCCCGGCGCTCTCGCGGCAGATCAACAGCCCCGCCGCGCGCCAGTTGCTGTGGCGCCACATCGCCGCCGTGGAGGACACCCCGTCGCAGGACCCGCTGCGTACCGAGTTCCTCGCGGAGCTGGAGCGGGTGGGCGGCTGGCCGATGCGCCCCCGGAAGCTCGGCGTGGCCAACGGCCGCGGCGACGGTACGGGCAACGGCGTACCGGCCGGTGAGGAGGCGCTGAAGGTGACCAGCGGCTGGTTCGCCAACACGGCGCTGCGTACCCAGTCCCTCGGCGCCGCCGAGCAAGTGGCACATCTGCAGGGGCTGTTCCGGAAGAAGACGGCGACGACCGACGGCCTGCCCGACCTCGACGGCGCGCCCGGCGGCACGCTGGAGACGTTCGGCATCGCGGGCGACAAGCTGAAGCTGACCGGCCGGACCGAAGTGGCGTACCGCAGCGTCAACTTCGTCCCCACGATCAGCGCGCTCTCGCTCCGCGATCTCGACCGGCGCGAGGATCTGTACGCCGACATCGACGGCATCCCGCCGGAGGAGAGCGACTTCGACGACTTCAAGTTCTCGGAGACGAACGAATCCCACTCCCACATGTCGGAGGAGCTGGGCCGCTGGATCCTCGACCGGCTGCCCCACGGATAACCAGGCCCGGACGCTCCCTCCGGCCCTCGCCGGTCCTCCTCCGTCCCGCTACCGCGCCGGTTTCCGCCGTGCCCGCCACACCAGGTACAGGGCGGAGGAGACCGCCGCCGTACGGAGCACCACCGGCCAGACCCCGGTCAGCGCGTCGGCCAGCCCGTCCGGCGGGATCGCCTCGCCCCAGCGCTCGTCCATCCGGCCCCAGAGCCAGACCACGCCACCGGCCGCCGACACGCCCGGGAGCCCGAAGACCACCCACTTCGCCTCGGCGCGGGAGAGGGTCCGGGAGACGTACGCGAGCAGCCAGCCACCGAGGGCCAGCCTGGGGTCGGTGAAGACACTCGCGACCAGCAGGGCCGCCGCGAGCAGCAGGAACGGGTGGGACAGCCCGCCGCCGCCCTTGGCCTTCCGGGGCCCGGGGCGGAGCCGGAGCCTCCGGCGCCGGCGCGGGGCGCCCTCCGCCGTCTCCTCCGGGGCCCCGGGGTCGTCGGTGGCCGCCGCGCCCGTGTCGTCCTCGGCGGCCTCCTCCTCCGGCTTCGGCGGCTTGAGCATGTCGGGGATCTCGACCCCGCCGACGAACCCGTGCGTCGGCTCCATCGACATACCCGTCAGCCCGGAGGGGCCGGGCTCGATCCGCCACCAGTCGGGCTGCCGACCGGCGGGGCGGGGCGGCTTCCGCAGCGTCGGCGGCGCGGACGCCGAGGGGGACTCCGACGCCTGCGCGGGGATCCGGGGCCCGGCGGCGTCCTCGGGCCCGTTCCCCGGCCCGTTCCCAGGCCTTTCGCCCGCCGGGGCCTGAGGCGGGGCGGCGGGCAGCGGAATGACGGGCGGGACGGCGAACGGCGCTTCCGCCTCCTCCGGGCCCGAAGGAGCCGACGGAGGCGAAGGCTCCGGAAACGCCGAGCGCGCCTCGGACGGCGAGGACCACCCGGACGGCCCGGACGGCCCGGACGGCTGGGACAGCTCGGGTGGCGCGGACGAGGGGGGCGGCGTCGGCTCCGTCTTCCGCCCCCCGAACCCGTTGGCCCCGCTGGTCCCGCTGTCCCCGTTGGCCCCGCTGCCTCCGCTGCCCCCCTTCGGCTCCTTGGACCCCCGCAGGCCCAGCGACTTCGCCAGCCCCGTCCGCTGCGCCGGTACGGCGACCTCCGGGGCCTCCGGGGCACGCGCCGCGCCCGTACCCGCGTCCCGCGCGGCCGCCCGTACCACCGCGTGCGGTTCGCCCAGCCGCCCCAGGATCCGGCGGACGGACGCGGGACTGTCGGTGCCGAACTTCCCGCGCTGCTTGTCGATCTCGTTCCGGAGCGTGGAGACCAGCCGCATTCTGTCCCCCGAGGGCAGGTGCTGCTGCTGGGCCGCGTCCCCGACGCGACTCAGGTAGTCGTAGACGAGCTGATCGCTCTCGATCCCCACACTGTCCTCCGCACACGCGCACACGCACCGCACACCCTGGGCAGGCCCGGCCGCCTCCACCACGGCGGCCACAGCGCGATGGTGTCGAACTCCCCCGCGTGCGTCCACCCCGTACATCCAGCCGTACATCCAGTACGAACATCCGACACGAAGAACGCCGGAAACAACCGCGCCCCGGAAAACCCACGGCCCGCCCCCACGCGCTGAGACGCGAGTGAAAGGGCCTTCACGGGCTAACGTGGAACGAATGGGGACCCGCGCAGGCTGAGCAGGAGGCGAACGTGTCCGAAGGAACCGGCGGTACGCCAGGGCCGGGCGGTACGCCCCCGCGCACGCTCGCGGAGGCCCTGCGCACCCGGGGGGACGACGCCCTCGCCGCCCTGCTGCGGGCCAGGCCCGATCTGCTCAACCCCGTGCCGGGCGACCTCACCCAGCTCGCGACCCGCGCCGGGACCCGCGCGTCCGTCGTACGGGCGCTGGAACGGCTCGACCGGTTCACGCTCCAGACCGCGGAGGCGCTCGCCGTCGCACCCGAGCCCGCGCCGTACGACACGCTGCGCGCGCTGCTGACCGGCGACGAGGGCGACGAACGCATCGAGGCGGCGCTGCCCGCCGCCGTGGCGGCCCTGCGGGACCAGGCGCTGCTCTGGGGCGGTGACGACCGGCTGCGCCTCGTCCGCACCGCCCGTGAGCTGCTGGCACCGTCCGCCACGCACCCGTCGCCGACCGGGCTCGGCCCGACGGTCACCGAGGCCACCGCCGGGATGTCGCCGGGCCGGCTCCAGGAGATCCTGACCGCGACGGGGCTGCCCTCCACCCACGACCCGGTCTCCGCCGTGGCCGCGCTCACCGCGCTCTTCACCGACCGGACGCGGATGGCGGCGCTGCTCGACACCGCCCCCATGGACGCGCTGTCGGTGCTGGACCGGCTGGTGTGGGGGCCGCCGTACGGCGAGGTCACGTCCAGCCCGACCCCGCCCGTGCGGTGGCTGCGCGACCGGGGGCTGCTGCTGCCCGCGACCACGCGGACGGTCGTCCTGCCCCGTGAGGCCGCGCTCCATCTGCGCGCCGGGCGCGCACACCGCAGGCCGGAGCCCGTGGCGCCCGCGGTCGCGCCCCGCGCCGAGGGGGCGGGTGCCGGGTCGGCGACGCGTTTCCAGGCCGTCCGGCCGGAGAGCGGGCGCCCCGAGGACGGGCGTCCGCAGGCCGTCGCCCGTCCACAGGTTGTGGACAGCACGGCCGCCGGCCAGGCGTACACGGCTCTCGCCACCGTCGAGGAGCTGGCCAAGGACTGGAACGAGGGCGGCCCGAACGTCCTGCGGGCCGGCGGGCTCTCCGTACGCGATCTCAAGCGCACCGCCACCGCCCTCGACGTCACCGAGCCCGTCGCCGCCTTCTGGGTCGAACTCACCTATGCGGCAGGCTTGCTGGCGACGGACGGCGAGACGGAAGAGCGGTACGCGCCGACCCCCGGCTACGACGACTGGCAGGAGCTGCCCGCCCCCGAGCGCTGGGCCCGGCTCGCCACCGCCTGGCTGACGGCGACGCGCACGGCGGGCCTGGTCGGCAGCCAGGACTCCAAGGGCCGTACGCTCGCGGTGCTCGGCCCCGACCTGGACCGGGGCCCCGCGCCCGAGGTACGCCGCCGGGTCCTCGAACTCCTCGCCACGCTCCCCGAGGGCACCGCCCCCGACCCCGAGTCGCTGCTCGCCCGGCTGCGCTGGGAGCGCCCCCTGCGCGGCGCGTCGGCCGCCGGGCGCCCGGACGACCTGCGCGGGCGCCTCGCGGCGTGGACGCTGAACGAGGCGGAGCTGCTGGGGATCACGGGCCGGGGCGCGCTGTCGTCCCACGCCCGCGCGCTGCTGACCCCGGACGGAAAGGACGAGAGGGGAGAGACCACGGGCACGAGCGGTACCGGCGGACTCTCCCCGAGCGGTACCGGCGGCCTCTCCCCGGCCGGGCTCCGCGCCGCCCACGCCCTCGCGCCGCTCCTGCCCGAGCCCCTCGACCACGTACTCCTCCAGGCCGACCTCACCGCCGTGGCCCCGGGCCCGCTCCTGCGCCACCTCGCCGAGCTGCTCTCCGTCGCGGCCGACGTCGAGTCGAAGGGCGGCGCGACGGTCTACCGCTTCACGCCCGGCTCCGTACGCCGTGCCCTGGACGCCGGACAGTCCGCCTCCGACCTGCACGAATTCCTCAAGAACCACAGCCGTACGCCCGTACCGCAGCCCCTCGCCTATCTCATCGACGACGTCGCGCGGAAGCACGGGCATCTGCGGGTCGGGGTGGCCTCCGCGTACGTACGGTGCGACGACGAGGCCGTGCTCGACGAGATCCTGGCCGACAAGCGCTCCCAGAGCCTGCGGCTGCGCCGCCTCGCCCCGACCGTCCTCGCCGCCCACGCTGACGCGGCGACGCTGCTCGAAGGGCTGCGCGCCATGGGGTTCGCGCCCGCCGCCGAGTCCCCGGACGGCGATGTCATGATCACGCGCGCCCACGCCCACCGCACCCCGCCCCGCGCGGCCCCGGCGCCGGTCCCCGACGGGCCGCCCACGCCGGACGGGACGCTGCTGAGCGCGGCGGTACGGGCGATCCGGGCCGGGGACATGGCGGCGACGGTGGTCCGCAGGCCGGTGCCGGAGCCGATGGCGTCCGGCTCGGCCACGCTCTCGGCAGCGGCGGCGATGTCCGGCAGCGCCTCCGCGGCCGGTGCGAACGGGGCGCTTCCCCGTACGACGTCCGCCGAGACGCTGGCGACCGTCCAGGCCGCCGCCATGACGGGCTCGGCGGTCTGGATCGGCTATGTCAACGCGGACGGCGCGGCCAGCCAGCGCGTCATCGCGCCGGTCCGGGTGGAAGGCGGCTTCGTGACGGCGTACGACCACACGGCCGACGAGGTCCGTACGTACCCGCTGCACCGCATCACGGGAGTGGCGGAGCTGGCCGACGACCCGGCCTGAGCCGCCGGAGCCGCCGGGCGGCTGTCCGCCCGGAGAGCCGGAGCCGGGCGGACAGCCGCCCGGCCGACTTCGCCAGGGCCGCCTTCGGCGCCGGCTTCCCGGCCTTCCGCGCCGTCTTCCGTGCCGCCTTCGGCCCCGGCTTCGGCTCCGGCTTCTGCTTGGGCTTCTGCTTCGGCTTCTGCTTCGGCTTCCGCTGCTCCGGCTCCGGTTTCGCGCCCCTCTGCGACGGCACGCTCAGCATGTGGAACCGGCGCGAGACCCGCCGTCCCAGCAGCAGATACCCGATCAGCGCGCCGCTCGTGTTCAGAATCACGTCGTCCACGTCGAAGGCGCGCCCCTCGACCATCGCGCCCTGCGCCAGCTCCACCAGCGTCATCACCACCGCCGTCAGCAGCACCACCCGCACCATCCGGTGCCTGGGCGGCATGAGCAGCGGAAGGATCACCCCGAAGGGCGCCCCCATCAGCAGATTTCCACCGATCTGCTTGCACGCGGCGAGGAACGTGTAGTCCTCCGCGTACTGCCGCAGCGAGTGCCCGGGGCGGAGGTTGGACCCCGCCATGTCGGCCGACACCGGGGACGGCGTCAGCGTCAGCTCGGCCAGTACGGCCGCGAACCCCACCAGGCAGACGAAGGCGACCCCCATGATCACCACCCGCAGCACGGTCCTCCCCCACGACACCCCCGGCACACCCCCCGGGGCGGCACTCGCCGGCCCGGTCCTTTCCGTCTCAGCGGTCATAGCCCCCTGATGCCCCCGCCCCCGGGGGATACGCCCGTACCGGAAGGAGTCCGGGCCGGTACGGGGTCCGGGCCGGTACGGGGTCCGGATCGGCGCGCGATGCGCGACACTGGTCGTTTGGCATCCGGATGCCCAGCGGATGACGCCATGACTGAATGACGGAAAGGGCGCAACTGTGAACGGACCGCTCATCGTCCAGAGCGACAAGACGTTGCTGCTCGAAGTCGATCACGACCAGGCCGACGCCTGCCGTCGTGCCATCGCGCCCTTCGCCGAACTGGAGCGCGCGCCCGAGCACATCCACACCTACCGGCTGACGCCGCTCGGCCTGTGGAACGCCCGCGCCGCCGGGCACGACGCCGAGCAGGTGGTCGACGCGCTGGTGGAGTTCTCCCGCTACCCCGTGCCGCACGCCCTCCTCGTGGACGTCGCCGAGACGATGGCCCGCTACGGGCGGCTCACGCTCAGCAAGCACCCCACCCACGGGCTGGTCCTGACCTCCACCGACCGTCCCGTGCTGGAGGAGATCCTCCGCTCCAAGAAGGTCCAGCCGCTGGTCGGCAACCGGATCGACCCGGACACCATCGCCGTGCACCCCTCCGAGCGCGGTCAGATCAAGCAGACGCTGCTCAAGCTGGGCTGGCCGGCCGAGGACCTCGCCGGTTACGTGGACGGCGAGGCGCACGCGATCGAGCTCGACGAGTCGGGGTGGGGGCTGCGCCCGTACCAGAAGCAGGCCGTCGAGGGGTTCTGGCACGGCGGTTCAGGGGTGGTCGTGCTGCCCTGCGGCGCCGGGAAGACGCTGGTCGGAGCGGGGGCGATGGCCCAGGCCAAGGCGACGACACTGATCCTGGTGACCAACACCGTCTCGGCCCGCCAGTGGAAGCACGAGCTGGTGCGGCGCACCTCGCTGACCGAGGACGAGATCGGCGAGTACAGCGGTACGAAGAAGGAGATCCGGCCGGTCACGATCGCCACGTACCAGGTGCTGACGACCCGCCGCAAGGGCATCTACCCGCACCTGGAGCTGTTCGACTCGCGCGACTGGGGGCTGATCGTCTACGACGAGGTGCATCTGCTGCCCGCGCCCGTCTTCAAGTTCACCGCCGATCTCCAGGCCCGGCGGCGGCTCGGGCTGACCGCGACGCTCGTACGGGAGGACGGCCGCGAGTCGGACGTCTTCTCGCTCATCGGGCCGAAGCGGTTCGACGCGCCGTGGAAGGAGATCGAGGCGCAGGGGTACATCGCCCCGGCGGACTGCGTCGAGGTACGGGTCAACCTCACCGACGGCGAGCGGCTCGCGTACGCGACCGCCGAGACGGAGGAGAAGTACCGCTTCTGCGCGACGACGGCGACGAAGCGGAAGGTGACGGAGGCGCTGGTGCGCAAGCACCGGGGCGAGCAGACCCTGGTGATCGGGCAGTACATCGACCAGCTCGACGAACTCGGCGAGCATCTGGACGCGCCCGTCATCAAGGGGGAGACGAGCAACGCGCAGCGCGAGAAGCTCTTCGACGCGTTCCGGCAGGGCGAGATCTCGGTGCTGGTGGTGTCGAAGGTCGCGAACTTCTCGATCGACCTGCCGGAGGCGACGGTCGCGATCCAGGTCTCCGGCACGTTCGGCTCCCGCCAGGAGGAGGCCCAGCGGCTCGGCCGGGTGCTGCGCCCGAAGGCGGACGGCCACGAGGCGCGCTTCTACTCGGTGGTCGCGCGCGACACGATCGACCAGGACTTCGCGGCGCACCGGCAGCGGTTCCTGGCCGAGCAGGGGTACGCGTACCGGATCGTCGACGCGGACGAACTGCTCGCCGAGGGGTGAGGGGGGACCTCCGGGGGATCCCGCCCACGAGGGGCGCCCGCTACTCGTGCTTCTCCGCGTATGCGACGCCGGCGTCCTGCCGCCCGGCTCCCGAGCGGCCCGGCCCGGCGCCGCCACGGGGACCCGGCAGGCGGGAGGAGGGCCCGGTGGCGCCGGACGCGTCGTTCCGCAGGGCCCGGATGCGCCAGGCGGTGAGGATCAGGAGGGTGAGGGCGCACAGCGCGTACGGGGAGATCAGGGGCTGCTGCCACCACGCCAGCCGCAGGGCCGGCTCGCCCTCGTACGGTACGGCCCAGAAGCTCCGCGCCGTCCAGACCGCCCCGGCCGGCGCCGCCGTGCAGAAGCGGCGCTCGGCGAGCAGGGCTGCCAGCAGGGGCACGCACCACACCCACTCGTGCGACCAGCTCACCGGGGTGACGAGAAGCGCGGTCGCGGCGGTGAGCAGGATGCCCCAGCTCTCCGACCCGGCCCGGACGGCGGCGCGGCGGGCGGCCCACAGTCCGCAGACGGCCGTGAGCAGCGCCGCGACCGCCCAGACGGCGGCCGGCTCGGGGGTGTGCAGCAGGCGGGCCAGCAGGCCGTGCAGGGACTGGTTGCCCGCGGTCCACGCGGCGCCGGTGCGATCGGTCTCGAAGACCTGGCTCGTCCAGAACTCCCTGCTGGCGTACGGGAGTACGAGCATCCCGAGCAGTACGGTCCCGGCGAGCGAGGCGAGGGCGGTGAGCCCCTGCCGTACGCGGGAGGTGAGCAGCAGGTACGCGATGAAGACGGCGGGGGTGAGGGTGATGCCCGCCGCGATACCGAGGGCGAAACCCTTGGCGAGGGCGTGGTCGGGGCGGGTGAGGTCCCACAGGACGAGGCAGGCGAGGGCGAGGGCGATGTCGCCCAGGAGGATGGTGCGGGTGACGGGTTCGAGCCAGAGTCCGGCCGCCACGGCGGCGACGGCGAGGACGGCGCCGGATCGGCCCACGAGCCGGCCGGAACGCCCCACGAGCCGGAGGGACAGCCTTACGAACAGCGCGAGCAGCGCGATGTTGCCGAGGACGAAGACCACCTTGAGGGCGCCGACGGGCAGCCAGGTGGTCGGGACGAAGAGGATCGCCGCGAAGGGCGGGTACGCGGTTCCGTAGGTGCCGGTCCCGTAGATGCCGGACCCGTAGATCCCGGATCCGTAGGCCCCGGAGCCGTAGACCCCGGCCCCGTACAGGTCGATCCCGTAGGGGTCGCTCCCGCCGAGGACGGCGGCGCCTTCGGCGCGGTAGACGAGTGTGTCGGCCAGCGGGACGGGCCGGGTGACGCAGAGGGTGGCGAACGCGGCCAGCGAGAGGACGAGCGCGCCCACTGCGACGAGTGAGCGAGGAGTCACGGTCCGGTAGGTCACGGCCGCGACCCTAGTGGATAGGGGTCAGCGGTGGCGCTTGATGCCCGCCTCCTCCGCATACTCCCCCAGCACGGCCACGTTGAACGCCGCGGTGAGGAAGACCTTGGCCGCGCGGAGCGCGTTGCCGACCGGGTGGCCGGGGTGGGGGACGGAGCCCGTCGCGGTCGCGCCGGGAACCGGTGGACCCTGAGGGGCGTGGGCCGGGGTGAAGGTTGCTGTGCTCATATATCCATGGTGACTCCGGGGGCTGTGGACCACATCGCCCCAGGGTTTGAACCGTTTGTGAACCGGCGTACGACTTCCGGCCGGGCGGGTCCCCTACGGGATGGATCCGAGGATGGACCCCGGGGGTCTGCGTCCCTGGCGCGGGGCACCCCCGCGACGAAAAGCATTCGCCCGGCCGTCGTCGGGTGACTACAATCCTGCACCTTGCCCGCCTCCCTCCGTACGGGAGCGCCGTCGTCCGGACGGAAACCGGACGGCCGACCGCCATGACGTGATCCACGCCGGACCGGAGCCCGCCCACCGCTGCCGTACGCCTCTGCTCGTACGCAGGCAGCGGAGCGCGGCCCGTCGGCGTGCGTACAGCCCCGGAGGCAACACCGTGCCCGCGCCCGCCCCTGACCTCTCCGACGCGCCCGACTCGCCCGCCGGATCCCCCGACTCCTCCGACTCCTCCGATCTCCTCGGGCGCGAGCGCGCCCACCTCGGTGCCTCCCGCGCCGCCCTGCGCGCCATGCGCGAGGACGTGCAGGCGCTCGACATCCGCGATGTCACCGCGAACTGGGTCAACGCCGCCGTGCTGGAGTCCCAGATCGAGGAGCGCATCAAGGCGCTCGCCGATCTCGCCCACACCCCGCTCTTCTTCGGGCGGCTCGACTATCTGCACGCCGTCGGGGCGGAGGAGGCCGAGGGGGCGGCGGGCGAGTCCTTCTACATCGGGCGGCGGCACGTCCATGACACCGACGGCGACCCCATGGTGATCGACTGGCGTGCACCCGTCTCGCAGCCCTTCTACCAGGCGTCCCGGCAGAAGCCGCTGGACGTCGCGCTGCGCCGCCGCTTCGGTTACACGGCGGGTGAGCTGACCGCGTACGAGGACGAGCACCTCTCCGACCCGACGGAGACCGCCAGCTCCAGCAAGCTGCTCCAGGCCGAGATCGAGCGGCCGCGCGTGGGCCCCATGCGGGACATCGTCGCGACGATCCAGCCCGAGCAGGACGAGATCGTCCGCAGCGAGCTGGGCGGCACGGTGTGCGTGCAGGGCGGTCCCGGCACCGGGAAGACGGCCGTCGGTCTGCACCGGGTCGCGTATCTGCTGTACGCGCACCGCGAGCGGCTGGCGCGTACCGGCACGCTGGTCATCGGGCCGAACGCGTCCTTCCTCCACTACATCGAGCAGGTGCTGCCCACGCTGGGCGAGTTGGAGGTGAAGCAGGCGACGGTCGCGGATCTGGTCGCGGCCGGCGCGGAGGTGCGCGGTACGGATCCGGCCGACGCCGCCGTCGTCAAGGGCGACGCCCGGATGGCGGAGGTGCTGCGGCGGGCCGTACGGTCGCACGTCACGCTGCCGACCGAGCCGGTCGTGGTGGTGCGCGGCTCGCGCCGCTGGCGGGTGCCGGTGTACGAACTCGTCGAGATGGTCGAGCAGTTGCTCGCCCGCGACATGCGGTACGGCGCGGCGCACGAGGCCCTGCCGCAGCGCATCGCGCACGCCGTGCTCGTACGGATGGAGGAGGCGGGCGAGGCGCCCGACGACCGGGTGCAGAACGCGGTGGCGCGCAATCCGGCGGTGAAGGCGGCCGTCAAGGCCGTCTGGCCGCAGGTGGATCCGGCGAAACTGGTGCTGCGGCTGCTCTCCGACGCGGAGTTCCTGGCCGCCCACGCGGACGGGGTGCTGAGCGCCGACGAGCAGAAGACGATCCTGTGGACGAAGCCGGCGCGGAGCGTACGGTCGGCGAAGTGGTCCCCGGCCGACGCCGTGCTGATCGACGAGGCGGGCGACCTGATCTCCCGTACGCACTCGCTCGGCCATGTCGTGCTCGACGAGGCGCAGGACCTCTCCCCCATGCAGTACCGCGCGGTGGGCCGGCGCTGCTCGACCGGTTCGGCGACGGTGCTGGGCGATCTGGCGCAGGGCACGACGCCGTGGGCGACGGCGAGTTGGGCGGACGCGCTGCACCACCTCGGCAAACCGGAGGCGCTGGTCGAGGAGTTGACGGCCGGCTTCCGCGTACCCCGCGAGGTGATCGCGTACGCGTCCCGGCTGCTGCCCTCGATCTCGCCGGGGCTGGCGCCGGTGGCCTCCGTACGGGAGTCGCCCGGCTCGCTGGCGGTTCGGGCGGTTCCGGACGTCGCGGAGCTGGACGCGGGGACGGTCGCGGCGTGCCGGGAGTCGCTGGCGCACGAGGGGTCGATCGGCCTGATCGCGGCGGACGCCCGGATCCCGGCGCTGGCGCAGGCGCTGACGGCGGCGGGGCTCGGGTATCTCGCGCCGGGCGAGGAGACGACGGCGGCGGCGCGGCTGACGCTCGTACCGGCGTCGCTGGCGAAGGGGCTGGAGTACGACTACGTGGTGCTGGACGAGCCGGCGGCCGTGGTCGACGGCGAACCGGACGAACGGACGGGGCTGCGGCGGCTGTACGTGGCGCTGACGCGTGCGGTGTCGGGGCTGGTGGTGGTGCACGCGGCGGCGCTGCCGGAGCAGCTCACCCGTTCCTGACGGGGGGACGCCCTCCGGGTCCGCGCCCTCCCCCGCGCCCGCGCCTGGGCCTGGGCCTGCGCCTGGGCCTGCGCCTGCGCCTGGGCCTGCGCCCGCCGGGGCGGGTGAGGGCGCCTCACCCGCCTCGGCGGCGGCGCGGCACGTCAGGAGCGGCGCGCACGCCACAAGCACCCCGCACACCACAAGCAGCGCGCACGTCACAAGCGCCACACGTCCGAGCAGTCACGCCCGCCCGAGTGGCGCCCGCCCCTACACGCCGGCCGTCACCGCGTCGAGCGCCGCGCGCCACTCCCGTACCGCCGCCGCCGAGACCGGGCCGGCCCACCCCGCGGGGCGAGCCGCGCCGCCGATGTGGAACGCCGTCACGCCCGCCGCGCGCAGGACGGGAACGTGCGGGAGCAGCAGCCCGCCGCCGGCCATGAGGCGTGCCCCGTACCCCGGTTCGCCGCGCGCGCCGGCCGCCGCTTCCGCCAGGAGGGTGGGCAGGCCCTCGGCCACGCCCGCCGGGGAGCCCGCCGTGAGGTACGTGTCGAGGCCGGGCAGGTCCGCGAGGCGCTTGCGCAGCGCGTCGCGGTCGGCCGCGTGGTCGATCGCCCGGTGGAACGTCCAGCGGCAGCCGTCCAGTTCGGCGATCAGCCGCTCGACCGTCACCAGATCCGGCGTGCCGTCCGGATCGAGGAAGCCGAGGACGAACTCGTCCGCGCCCTCGGCCCGCAGCCGCCGCGCCGCGGCGACCAGCGCCGCCGCGCCGTCGGGGCCGCCGGCGGCGAACCCGTCGGTCAGCCGGAGCATGACCCGCAGGGGGATCGGGACGGCGGCGCGGATCCTCGCGAAGGTCGCGGTGGCCGGGGTCAGGCCGTCGGCCGCCATGTCGGTGACCAGCTCAAGGCGGTCCGCACCGCCGTTCCGGGCGGCGATCGCGTCCTCCGCGTCGAGGGCGATCACCTCCAGGAGTGCACGCTTGATCATGAGCGGGGACCTCATTCATCGGGGGCGGGGAGAGATAGGTCTAGTCCAATATCCCAGCCTAAAGGGCCCGATCGATCACGGCCACCCCTTGCATTGCATACGGGTGGGGGGTATACAGGAGGGACGTTATACCCCTAGGGGGTACGATGGACCTATCGGCCGAAGAGAAGGAGCCGCCGACCATGAGCACCACCCGGACCACCGCCACCACGGACGGCACCCCGACCGGCGCCGCCCCGGGCCGCGCCGCCGAAGTCGAACTCATGATCGGCGGGATGACCTGCGCCTCCTGCGCGGCGCGCATCGAGAAGAAACTCAACCGGATGGACGGGGTCGAGGCCACCGTCAACTACGCCACCGAGAAGGCGAAGGTCAGCTACGGCGACGGGCTCTCGGTCGGCGATCTGATCGCCACCGTCGAGGCCACCGGCTACACGGCCCAGGAACCCGCCCCCGTACGCTCCCGACTCGCACCGTCCGGAAGCGGCTCCGGTGCCGAGAGGGAGACGGAGGAGGGGGAGGAGGACGACGCCGAGCTGAAGACCCTGCGCGAGCGGCTGATCACGGCCGTCCTCCTCGCCGTCCCGGTCGTCGCGATGGCCATGATCCCGCCGCTCCAGTTCGACAACTGGCAGTGGCTCTCCCTCACCCTCGCCGCCCCCGTCGTCGTCTACGCGGGGTGGCCGTTCCACCGCGCCGCCTGGACCAACGCCCGGCACGGCGCCGCCACGATGGACACGCTCATCTCGGTCGGCACCTGGGCCGCGTTCCTCTGGTCGCTCTGGGCGCTCTTCTTCGGCACGGCGGGCATGCACGGCATGACCCACCCCTTCGAGCTGACGATCAGCCGCAGCGACGGCGCCGGGAACATCTACCTCGAAGCCGCCGCCGGGGTCACCGCCTTCATCCTCGCCGGCCGCTACTTCGAGGCCCGCTCCAAGCGCAAGGCCGGCGCCGCCCTCCGCGCCCTCCTCGAACTCGGCGCCAAGGAGGTCACCGTCCTGCGCGACGGCGGGGAGACCACGATCCCCACGGCCGATCTCCAGGTCGGCGACCGCTTCCTGGTCCGGCCCGGCGAGAAGGTCGCCACCGACGGCACCGTCGTCGAGGGCTCCTCCGCCGTCGACGCGTCGATGCTGACCGGCGAGTCCGTCCCGGTCGAGGTGGCCGTGGGCGACGGCGTCACCGGCGCCACCCTCAACGCGGGCGGCCGGATCGTCGTGGAGGCCACCCGTATCGGCTCCGACACCCAGCTCGCCCGGATGGCGCGCATGGTCGAGGACGCCCAGAACGGCAAGGCCTCCGCCCAGCGCCTCGCCGACCGGATCTCCGCCGTGTTCGTCCCCGTCGTGATCGTGCTGGCGCTGGCCACGCTCGGCGGCTGGCTGCTGGCGGGCGGCGGGCTGACGGCCGCGTTCACGGCCGCCGTCGCCGTACTGATCATCGCCTGCCCGTGCGCCCTCGGCCTGGCCACACCGACCGCCCTCATGGTCGGCACCGGACGCGGCGCGCAGCTCGGCATCCTCATCAAGGGCCCCGAAGTGCTGGAGACGACCCGGCGCGTGGACACCATCGTCCTCGACAAGACCGGCACCGTCACCACCGGGAAGATGACCCTCCTGGCCACGCACAGCGCGCCGGGCACCACCGACGACGAGGTGCTGCGGCTGGCGGGCGCCCTGGAGCACGCCTCGGAGCACCCCATCGCCCGCGCGGTCGCGGAGGGCGCCGCCGAGCGCGTCGGGGCGCTCCCCACGCCCGAGGACTTCGTGAACGTCGCCGGGCTCGGCGTCCAGGGCGTGGTCGAGGGCCACGCCGTCCTCGTGGGCCGCGTCAGGCTGCTCGCCGAGTGGGAGATCCACCTCCCGGAGGAGCTGGAGCGGCACCGGACGGCGGCCGAGGCGGCCGGCCGTACGGCCATCGCGGTCGCCTGGGACGGCGAGGCGCGGGCCGTGCTCGAAGTCGCTGACGCCGTGAAGGACACCAGCGCGGAGGCCGTACGGCGGCTGCGCGCGCTGGGCCTGACGCCGATCCTCCTCACCGGTGACAACCGCGCCGTCGCCGAGTCCGTGGCCGCCGAGGTCGGGATCGCCGCCGACCAGGTGATCGCGGAGGTCATGCCCGAGGACAAGGTCGAGGCGGTCAAGAAGCTCCAGGCCGAGGGCCGCTCCGTCGCCATGGTCGGGGACGGGGTCAACGACGCCGCCGCCCTCGCCCAGGCCGACCTGGGCCTCGCCATGGGCACCGGCACCGACGCCGCGATCGAGGCGGGCGACCTCACGCTCGTACGGGGCGACCTGCGCGCCGCCGCCGACGCGATCCGGCTGGCCCGCAGGACACTCGGCACCATCCGGGTGAACCTCTTCTGGGCCTTCGCCTACAACGTCGCGGCGCTGCCGCTCGCCGCCGCCGGGCTCCTCAACCCGATGATCGCGGGCGCGGCCATGGCGTTCTCGTCGGTCTTCGTCGTCGGCAACAGCCTGCGGCTGCGGGGCTTCAAGGCGTCCTGACCCGCACCGGCACGGCCCCGGGCACGACTTCGGGGGCGGCACGGCCGGGGCACGACCACGGGGCCGGGCCCGGAGGGTTTCTCCTCCGGGCCCGGCCCTATGGTCGTGCCATGCCCGACCCCGCCGCCTCCGCCCTCCGCGACCGCTTCGCGACGACCCTCCGCTCGCTGCTTCCGGACGCCACAGCCCCCGCGCCTGGCCCCGGGCCGGACCCGTACCGGTACGCCGACGACCTCCTCGCCCGCTGGGCCGAGCCGCAGCGCCGCTACCACACCACCGCCCACCTGACCGCCGTCCTCGACCGCGTCGACACGCTCGCCGCGTACGCGGAGGACCCCGCCCTCGTGCGGCTCGCCGCCTGGTTCCACGACGCGGTCTACCGCCCCGACCGCTCCGAGAACGAGGAGCGCTCCGCCCGGCTGGCCGAACGGGCACTGCCGGAGGCCGGACTGAGCGCGGCCGGCACGGCCGAGGTCGCCCGGCTCGTCCGGCTCACCGCCGGGCACGCCACCGCGCCCGGCGACCGGAACGGCGCCGTCCTGTGCGACGCCGACCTCGCGGTCCTGGCCTCGGCGCCGGACGCGTACGCCGCGTACACGACGGCCGTACGGGAGGAGTACGGCTTCGTCCCCGACCCGGAGTTCCGCGCGGGCCGGGCGGCCGTACTGGAGCAGTTGCTCGCGCTGCCGGCGCTGTTCCGTACCCCGTACGGCGAGCGGGAGTGGGAGGCGCGGGCCCGCGCGAACATGGCGGCGGAGCTGCGGGGCCTCACCGCCTGATCGGAGACCGGTCCCCTCGCCCGGTCCCCTCACACGATCTCATCATCTGAACAGATGCCCGGCCCCGGAATGTCACGTCTGACGGTGCGGGTTGGACCTGACATGCCCGACTCCGCCGCCGCGTCCCCTTCCCTTCCGCCCGACCCCTCCGCCTCGCCCTCCCTCTCCGCCTCGACTTCGGGCCGTATGCCGCTCGCCGTCCACATCCTCGGTCTCTCGGTCTTCGCCCTCGGCACGAGCGAGTTCATGCTCTCCGGCCTGCTTCCGCCGCTCGCCGCCGACATGGGCGTGTCCATCCCGACCGCCGGCCTGCTCATCTCCGCGTTCGCGATCGGCATGGTCGTCGGCGCCCCGCTGCTCGCCGTGGCCACCCTGCGCCTCCCCCGGCGCACCACCCTCATCGCCCTGATCTCGGTCTTCGGCCTCGGGCAGGTCGCGGGGGCGCTCGCCCCGTCGTACGAGGTGCTCTTCGCGTCCCGCGTGATCAGCGCGTTCGCGTGTGCCGGGTTCTGGGCGGTCGGCGCGTCCGTCGCCATCGCCATGGTGGCGCCGACCGCACGCGCCCGCGCGATGGCCGTCATGATCGGCGGGCTCTCCATCGCCAACGTGCTCGGTGTCCCCGCCGGCGCGTTCCTCGGCGAACACCTGGGCTGGCGCTCGGCGTTCTGGGCGGTCGGCGCGGCCTCCGCGGTCGCGCTGGCCGGTGTCGTGACCCTGATCCCGCGGATCCCGCTGCCCGCCGAGAAGCCGCGGCTCAAGCGGGAGCTGACGATCTACCGGGACCGTCAGGTCTGGCTCTCCATCGCCGTCACCGCGCTCGCGGCGGGCGGCGTCTTCTGCGCCTTCTCGTACCTCGCCCCGCTGCTCACGGACGTGGCGGGCCTGGACAGCGGCTGGGTCCCGACGGTGCTCGCGCTCTTCGGCATCGGCGCGCTGGTCGGTACGGCGCTGGGCGGCCGGTACGCGGACGCGCACCTCTTCGGCGTCCTGCTCAGCGGCACCGCCGCGTCGACGGTGCTCCTGGTGCTGCTGGCGCTGACCGCCGGGAGCCCGGTCGCGGTCGTCGCCCTGACCTTCCTCCTCGGCGTCTCGGCGTTCTACACGGCGCCCGCGCTCAACGCCCGTATGTTCAACATCGCCGCCGCGGCCCCCACCCTGGCGGGTGCGACCACCACGGCCGCCTTCAACCTCGGCAACACGGGCGGCCCCTGGCTCGGCGGCACGGTGATCGACGCGGACCTCGGCTTCGCCTCGACGGCGTGGGCGGGCGCGGCGATGACCCTGGTCGCCATCGCTCTGGCGGCGCTCTCGCTCCGCTTCCACCGGGCGACGGCCGGCCGGGTGGTGGCGGGCTCGGCGGTGGTCTCCGGCGCGGTCCCGGTCACCGGGCGGCCCGCCCCGGTCAGCGAGGAGAAGGTTCCGGTCGGCGAGGGGCCGGCGGATCGACGAGGTCGGTCAGCTCGGCCGTGAACAGCAGGGCGGGGTCGAACCCCATCCCGTTGAAGTGACCGGCGAGTTCCAGCGACAGGGTGCCGTGCATCCGGGTCCAGAAGCTCAGGGCCCGGTGGAGGGTGGCGGACGGGGCGGGGTGGCCGGCCGCCCACTCCCGGTGGCTGTCGAGATGGGTGTCGAGGGGCGACACGGGGGCGTCCGGGGACGGCTCGGGCCAGGTGTCGAGCAGCGTCGTCATGATCTCGGAGGAGATCCCGGTGATGTCGTCGGGCGCGTGATACCCCGGGACGGGTGTGCCGTAGATGAGGAGATAGCGCTGAGGGTCCCCGAGCGCCCAGCCGCGCAGGGCGTGTGCCAGCCCGGTCAGGCCGGCCCCGGAGTCGGCGGCCGCGCGGAGGGTGTCCGCGAGGCTCCGGTAGGCGTCCCTGATCAGCTCGGTGATCAGCTCGTCGCGGCCGGCGAAGTAGCGGTAGAGCGCGGGGCCGCTCATACCCATGAGCTTGGCGATCGCGTTGAGGGAGAGCCCGGACGCGCCCGCCGTGGCGATCTGCTCCCACGCGCGCTCCTTGACCTCGGCGCGCACCTGGGCCCGGTAGCGCTCGCGCGGGGTCACGGCCTTCCCTCCCGTCCGGGTGCGCGCTCCCGGTCCGGTTTCCGTTTCCGCCATGGTCCGTCACCTTTCCACACCGGATGCGCTATACCTTCAACAATAAGTGAGAGGCTATCACTCACCCGGCTCAGCCACCGGGCCGGTTCTTCCTGCGGCGCAACCCCGCCGCCATGATCCGCCGGACGAGTTCCTTCGAGCCGATCTCCACCGCACCGGCCCGCACGGCGTCCCCGTAACGCTCCGACGGCACGTCGTAGTGGTCCCGTTCGAAGGCGCGCGGCGGGCAGCCGATCGAGGCGGCGAAGGCGTGCAGTTCCTCGTAGGAGACGTCGCTGACCAGGTGCGACCACATCCGGCCGTGCCCCGGCCAGGTGGGCGGATCGATGTACACCGTCACGCCGCACCCGCCCCGCCCGGACCGCCGGGTCCACCCGGACCGCCCGCCCCGCCCAGCGCGCCGACCGCCGCGACCGCCACCCCCACCTTCCCGCACACCCAGTGCGGGTCGGGCCCCAGCTCCGGTTCCACCTCCAGCGCGTGCGGCTCGGCCCCCGCATCGCACACCGGGCAGAGCGGCCAGCGCCCGTACCGTTCCATCAGCGCGTCCTGGACGTCCTGGGCCACCAGCCCCGCCACGTACGCCACCCCCTCCGGCCACTGCGCGACCCACCAGCGGCGGTGCGACACCGACTCCTCGACCAGCGACACCACCTCGGGGCGTGCCACATCGCCCGCGGCCAGGTCGGCGAGGACCAGCGCGCGGGCGGCGTGCAGCGCCCGCTCCAGCGCATCGACCTCGGCATTCGGATGCGCGTCCGGGTTCGCGTCCGGATTGGGGTTCGGGCCCGGGTTCACGTCCGAGTTCACGTCCGGGTTCTCGTCGTCCATCCCGCAATTGTCACCCCGCCCCGCGACAGGACCCCGACGCAGGGGTTGACGGTCCGAAAACCCGAAAATATCTTTCAAGAGTGACCCACGATGTGAAGGAAAGTTTCAGGGGTGACGCTCCACCCGCCCCCGCCGCCCTCGCCGCCAAGGTACGCACCCTCGCCCCGACCATGACCCGCTCCATGCAGCTCGTCGCCGAAGCGGTCGCCGGCGACCCCGCCGGCTGCGCCGCCCTCACCGTCACCGGTCTCGCCGAGCTGACCGGCACCAGCGAGGCCACCGTCGTCCGCACCGCCCGGCTCCTCGGCTATCCCGGCTACCGCGATCTGCGCCTCGCCCTCGCCGGGCTCGCCGCCCAGCAGCAGTCCGGCCGCGCGCCCTCCGTCACCGCCGACATCGCCGTGGACGACCCCATCGGGGACGTCGTCACCAAGCTCGCCTACGACGAACAGCAGACCCTCGCCGACACCGCCGCCGGGCTCGACACCGTCCAGCTCGGCGCGGTCGTCGCCGCCTCCGTCGCCGCCCGCAGGATCGACATCTACGGCGTCGGCGCCTCCGCCCTCGTCGGCATGGACCTCGCGCAGAAGCTGCTGCGCATCGGCCTCATCGCGCACGCCCACAGCGACCCGCACCTCGCCGTCACCAACGCCGTCCAGCTCCAGCCCGGCGACGTGGCCATCGCCATCACCCACTCCGGCTCCACCGGCGACGCCATCGAACCGCTCCGCGTCGCCTTCGACCGGGGCGCGACGACGGTCGCCATCACCGGCCGCCCGGACAGCCCGGTCTCGCAGTACGCCGACCACGTGCTGACCACCTCCACGGCCCGCGAGAGCGAGCTGCGCCCGGCCGCCATGTCCAGCCGTACGAGTCAACTCCTCGTCGTCGACTGCCTGTTCATAGGCGTGGCGCAGCGTACGTACGAGACGGCCGCGCCCGCGCTCGCCGCGTCGTACGAAGCGCTCGCGCACCGCCACAGCCCGCGCAACAGCTCCCGCTGACGCACCGGTTCTCCCGCGCATCCCCTTTCACACCGGCACCCGCACCCCCGGAGCCCGGCGCCCGCACCCCCGGAAAGAAAGAGCCGCTTCCCCATGTCCTCAACGCACCACGGCCAGTACGGTGACCTCCGCGCCCAGCTCGACACCCTCACCACCGAGGCGTTCCGCCCCGAACTGGCCGAGATCGACACGCTCCCCACGCTCGACATCGCCCGGATCATGAACGGCGAGGACGCCACCGTCCCCGCCGCCGTCGCCGCCCAGCTCCCCCGTATCGCCGCCGCCATCGACGCCGCCGCCGAACGCGCGGCCCGCGGGGGCCGGCTGGTCTACGCGGGCGCCGGTACGGCGGGGCGGCTCGGCGTGCTGGACGCCAGCGAGTGCCCGCCGACGTTCAACACCGACCCGGACGAGGTCGTCGGCCTGATCGCGGGCGGGCCCGGCGCGATGGTCACCTCGGTCGAGGGGGCGGAGGACTCCAAGGAGCTGGCGGCGGCCGACCTGACGGCCATAAAACTGACCGCGGCGGACACGGTCGTCGGCGTCTCCGCCTCCGGCCGCACCCCGTACGCGGTCGGCGCCGTCGAGCACGCCCGCGCCCTCGGTGCGCTCACCATCGGCCTCTCCTGCAACGCGGACAGCGCGCTCGCGGCGGCGGCCGAACACGGCATCGAGGTCGTCGTCGGGCCCGAACTCCTCGCGGGCTCCACCCGGCTCAAGGCCGGTACGGCGCAGAAGCTCGTCCTCAACATGATCTCGACCATCACGATGATGCGGCGCGGCAAGACGTACGGAAACCTCATGGTCGACGTGCGCGCCTCCAACGACAAGCTGCGCGCCCGCTCCCGCCGGATCGTCTCGCTCGCCACCGGCGCGCCGGACGACGAGATCGAGTCCGCGCTCGCCGCCACCGGCGGCGAGGTCAAGAACGCCATCCTGCTCATCCTCGGCTCGGTCGACGGCCCGACGGCCGCCCGGCTCCTGACCGAGAACGACGGCCGGCTGCGCGCGGCGCTGCTCCGGGCCGCGGCACCCCCACGTACCCCCTGAGGCCCTCGGGCCCCCCGAACCAAGGCACGGTGCACCCCCCATGGAACAGCACAGCGAGACCAACGGCGGCGGGAACCGCGCCACCGCTCGGGCGCTCCTCCCGCTCCTCGGCGGCGCCGCGAACATCGCCTCCGTGGCCCACTGCATGACGCGGCTCCGTCTGGTCCTGCACGACCGGTCCCTGGTGCGCGAGGCGGAGTTGCGCGCGCTGCCCGCGGTGCTCGGCGTGGTGGCGGACGGGGCGGCGTACCAGATCGTGCTCGGCCCGGGAACGGCGGCGCGGGTGACGCCCGAGTTCGAGGGACTCGTGGCGACGGCCCGCGCGGCCTCCCGCACCACCGCCCCCACCGCTGCCACCGGCACTGCCGCCTCCACCGCCGCCACCGGCACTGCCGCCCCCACCGTCTCCACCGCCTCCACCGCCTCCACCGCCTCCACCGCCTCCACCGCGGACGAACTGTCCGCGCGCGGCGAGGCGATCAGGGCGGCGCGCGGGGCCGGGAACGCCACCCCGGTCCGGCTCCTCCTGCGCCGGATCGCCGGTATCTTCGTCCCGCTGATCCCCGCCCTCATCGGCTGCGGCATCATCGCCGGTCTCAACGGCCTGCTCACCAACCTCCACTGGCTCCCGTCCACCGCCCCCGCGCTCACCGCGCTCGCGTCCGGCTTCATGTCCCTGATCGCGGTCCTCGTCGGGCACAACACGGCGAAGGAGTTCGGCGGCACCCCCGTCCTGGGCGCCGCCGTCGCCGCGGTCGTCGTCTTCCCCGGCGTCACCCAGATCGAGGTCCTCGGCCGCCAACTCGCCCCGGGGCAGGGCGGGGTGCTGGGCGCGCTCGCCGCGGCCCTTCTCGCGGCGCACGTCGAGCGGTGGTGCCGGCGGTGGGTGCCGGAGGCGCTGGACATCCTCGTCACCCCGGCCCTGACCGTCCTCCTCCCCGGCCTGGCCACGCTCTACGGCCTGATGTACGTGGCCGGCGAAATCTCCACCGCCATCGGCGAGTTCGCCAACTGGCTGCTGTCCACCGGCGGTTCGGTGGCGGGCCTGGTGCTGGGCGGGCTGTTCCTGCCGCTGGTGATGCTGGGCCTGCACCAGGCGCTGATCCCTCTCCACACCACGCTCATCGAGCAGCAGGGCTACACCGTGCTGCTCCCGTTCCTCGCGATGGCCGGTGCCGGCCAGGTCGGCGCGGCGGCGGCGGTCCACGTACGCCTCCGGCACAACGCGTCCCTCCGGCGCACCATCCGGTCGGCCCTCCCCGCGGGCCTCCTGGGCGTGGGCGAGCCGCTGATCTACGGCGTCTCGCTCCCCCTGGGGCGCCCCTTCGTCACGGCGTGCGTGGGCGGCGCGGTCGGCGGCGGGGTCGTCGGCCTCTTCCACCAGCTCGGCACGGCGATCGGCGCGACGGCGATCGGCCCGTCGGGCTGGGCCCTGTTCCCCCTGCTGGCCGGCGGCCGGGGCCTCGGCGAGGCGGTCGCGGTGTACGGGAGCGGGCTGCTGGCCGGGTACGTCGCGGGCTTCGTCGCCACGTACTGCTTCGGTTTCACGCGCACGATGCTGACCGAGCTCAACGTGCCCGAACTGCCCTACGATCTACCGGGGGCCACCACGCGGTCACCGAGAGCATCCTCGGCAGTGGCCGAATCAGTGGCGGAGGACTACGCATGAAGAGCAGCAGCCAGAGCCAGGGGTACGACCTGAGCGCCGCGACGTGGCGGAAGTCCACGTACAGCGGCGGCACCGGTGGCAACTGCCTGGAGGTGGCCGTCGGTCCCGGCGGTCCCGGCGGCACGGTCCCGGTCCGCGACTCCAAGACCCCCCACATCCCGGGCCTGGTCTTCCGGGCCCGGGTGTGGTCGGTCTTCGTCACCGGGGTCAAGGCCGGCGCGTCCGCGCGGCCGGCCGCCTGACGCACGGCCGGCCGACGGGCGCGCCTACCGCGCTGATCAGCGCAGGCGCAGGGCCTCGCGGACCGTGGTGAAGAGGTCCGTCTGGTTGGTGACGCCGAGGACCCGGTACGCCTGCGGGCCCTGGGCGGCGATGCGCACCTGCGTGCCGGTGTGCTCCTGGGACTGGCCCGGCGTGTTGGTCGAGTAGTTGACCTTCAGCTGCTGGCCCTCGTCGGTGACGAGCGTGGAGGAGAGGCCGGGCGGGGTGGCCTCCAGCGGCACGATCTGGCTGGTGTGGCCGTGGTCGGCGGTGGTCACCACGAGCGTGTCGGGGTGCTTGGCCGCGTAGTCGCGGGCCGTCTTCACCGCGCGGTCGAACGCGGCCGTCTCGCCGATCTGGCCGCACGGGTCGGCCGCGTGGTCCTGCTTGTCGATCGAGGCGCCCTCGATCTGCAGGAAGAAGCCCTGCTTGCTCTTGCGCTGCTTCTGCTTCGCCTCCAGGAGCTGGATCGCCTTGGTCGCCTGGTCGGCGAGGGCGGGCGTGCCCGCCGGGCGGTTCGCGTTCGAGGTCGCACAGCGCTGCGGGGCCGTGCCGCCGGCCGCGGCGGCCTTGCCCGTCCACTCCACCGGCACGTTGCCGGGGGCGAACAGGCCGAGCACGGGCTTGCCCGCCTGTACGTTCTTCAGCCCGGCGGAGTCGGTGACGACCTGGTAGCCGAGCTGCTTCGCCTGCTCGGTCACCGTACGGCCCTTGTACGTGCCGTCGGTCACCTTCTGGTCGAACCGCTGCTTCCCGCCGCCGAGGAGCACGTCCACCTTGCGGTTGACGGACTGCTCGGCGATCGATCCCGGGCCGCCCGCGGCGATCTTGTCGGCCGGGCAGTTGGCCATGTCGGCCGGGCCCTGGCAGGAGCGGTCGGTGACGTGCGAGGCGAGCACCGCCGGGGTGGCGTCGGTCAGCTCGGACGTGGTGACGCTGCCGGTGGCGTACCCGCCCTTCTGCGCCAGTTCCAGGATCGTCGGCACGGCCTTGTTGCTGCCCGGCGTCTTGGAGATCCGGCCGTTGACCGTCTTGACGCCGGTCGCCCAGCCGGTGCCGCTGGCCGCGGAGTCGGTCACGTAGTCCGGGGTCCCGTCGGCGTGCACGGCGTACGTCGTGTAGGCGCCGGTCAGCGGGAACTTGTCCATGTTCAGGCGGCCGTTCGCGCCGACCGTGTAGTCACGGGCAAGCGTGATCTCCGAGTCGCCCATGCCGTCACCGATCAGCAGGATGACGTTCTTCGCCTTCCCGCTCTTGATCGCCTGCGCGGCCTGGTCCTTGGTGTCCCACGCGCCGGCGGTGGTGGTGACGGTAACGGCGGTCACGGCGGCGACCAGCGCGGCGCCGACGACGAGGTGACGGCGAGAGGGGTGCGGTCTGGGCATGGGTGGTTCTCCCTGATGCGATCGGCTGAGGGTGCCCATGGCACCCATGGCACCCAGCCCACCAGCGCGGGGTGAATCGACGGCGACATTCCCGCACTTCCGACACATCCGGTACATGACGGCAGTGCGGCCCGCCGCGTCACACGGCGGGCCGCACCGCCAGGTGCTTCCGCACCACCAGGGCTTCGGTCAGCCCGCGAAGCGGTAGCCGAAGTTCCCGCCGGAGGCGGGACCGCCCAGGGTGCCCAGGTGGAAGCTGGTGGATCCCACGCCGGTGACTCCGGTCGACGCGCCGGTCGGGAGCTTCCAGACGCGGCCCTTGTAACCGTCCTCGCCGTTGCCGCCGACGTACACCTCCGGGTTGCCGTCCCGGTCCGTGTCGATCACCGCCGTGGCCGAGCCGAAGTGGTCGTCGTTCTCGGAGGTGCTGGGGATGCCCTTGGCGTTCTGGGTGAAGGACTTCGCGCCCGTGGTGGTGATCCCGGAGGCGCTGCCGCGCAGCACGGTGATCGCACCCGAGGCCGTGGTGGTCGCCGGGTCGCCGCCGGTCTCGTACGCGGCGCCGATGATCAGGTCGGCGTAACCGTCCCGGTCGGTGTCGCCGATGGCCACGGCCGAGCCGAAGCGGTCGCCTTCCTCGTCCAGGCCCGGGACGCCGCTGGTGGCCTGCGAGTAGGAGCGGGCCTTCACCGTGTCGCTCACACCGTTCGGGCCGCCGTAGGCGACGTAGATCTTGTTCTGCTCCGGGTGGCCCGTGACCAGGTCCTGGTAGCCGTCCTTGTTCAGGTCGCCGAAGGCCGCGGGGTAATGGGTGCTGTACGCGTACGGGCCGCCGTAGGTGCTGCCCTTGACGAGGCCACCGGGCGAGCCCTTCAGCACCACACCGCCCGGCGTCCCGTTGCCGAGGACGACCCCGCCGCTGACGACGATGTCGTCGATCCCGTCGCCGGTCATGTCGCCGACGTGGACGGCGGAGGTCAGGAGCTTGTCCAGGGAGCCGGTGTTCCGGAACCAGACGCCGGCCGACGCGCCCGTCGTGCGGTCGAGCGGGCCGAGCCGTACGGAGAGGCCGTACGAGGCGCCGTTGTTGCCGCGGGTGATGAAGTCGTCGATCCCGTCGCCGTTGACGTCGCCCACGCCGACGGTGCCGCCGAGGACCTTCGGGTCGTCGGCCCGGTAGCTGCCGGTCGTGACGGTGGTGCCCGCGCCGGTGATGCCCTTCGCACTTCCCCAGAGCACCGTGTTCTTCTCGGCCCAGTTGACCACCAGGTCGTCGTAGCCGTCGCCGTCGAGGTCCCCGTGGGCGGTGACGGCCCGCCACTGACCGTTCTCGGCCGGCTCGCCGGGGACGCCCGGGGTGGCCTGGCTGATGACCGATGCCGTGTCGTACCGCAGGCCGGTGGCGGAACCGTACGCGACGGTGACGACGCCCGCCCGCTTGACGCCGTTCACGGTCGCGGTGTGCGCGCCGATGGCGAGGTCCGGATAGCCGTCGCCGTTGAAGTCCGCCCCCGCCCCCGTACGCGCGGCCGCCGTGCCGTCCGCGGCGGCCGGTGTCGCCGCGACCAAGCCGAGCAGAGTGACCGCGCACGCGGCAGCCGTGGTGAGCGCTCTTGCGCGCATCAGAACCCCCCAGGTTCCCGTGGCGGCCCGATGAGGGGCCGCCGAAAGCTGAACGGCTGTGATCATACGACCTCCTCCCGACCCGTCACTTACCGCCGGTCCTTCTTTACATGCGGAGCCGACCCCCTTACTTATCAAGGGAATGCGGTAGTCAATATCCTTTGACGATTCACCGGGAAAACGTGAACCGGAGATTCGCACGCACATCACTCGCCCTTACGTCCCGCACCACGCCGGCCGTCGCCGGCACCCTGGCCGGGGCGACATCCGTGCAGGCCACGTACTACAGCGGGGGCATGCCGGGCCGGTCGTTCCATGTCAAGACCGCCGGCATCGACGACCAATGAGTCACGTACTTCAAAACCGGCCGATCGAACTGGAACAACGCGGGCGCCGGGGCGAAGACCGGGCGTAAGCCGAGCGCGAAGTCGTCCTTCACCGCCGCTCGCCACAGCGCGAGACGGTACGGAATACATTCGCCTTCCGGGTCCTGCCACATCAATCGGATCTTCAAGATCCAGGTGAATGCGAGGACCCTCGACCGGGATGCCGGTTCCACGTACGACCAGTGGGTCCGCAACACCACCACGCACGAACTCGGGCACGCGCTGAGCCTCGACGGCAATCCTGGGAGCGGCTTTCCCCGCCCGGTACCCGGCGGCGCGGGGCTCAGCGGCGCAGGGCGGTCTCCCGCCGCATGTGCGACAGCTTCTCGGGGTTGCGCACCGCGTAGAGCCCGGTGATGAGGCCGTCGTCGATGCGCACCGCCATGACCGTGTCCATCTCGCCGTCGAGTTGGACGATCAGCGCCGGGCAGGCGTTGACCTGGGCCGGCCGCAGCGTCGCCGCGGTGACCCTGCCGAGGCCGTGCGTGAGCAGGCGGGCCACCTTGTCGGCCCCCACGACGGGCCGCAGGACGGCCTGTTTGATGCCGCCGCCGTCGCCGAGGAGGACGACGTCCGGCGCGAGGATGTCGACCAGGCCCTGGAGATCGCCCGTCTCGACCGCCCGCGTGAACGCGTCGAGCGCGTTCCGGGTCTCGGCCTGGGACACGGTCCCGCGCGGACGGCGCGCCGCGACATGGGCCCGGGCCCGGTGCGCGATCTGACGGACCGCCGTCGGGCTCTTCCCGACGGCCTCGGCGATCTCGTCGTATCCGAGGTCGAACACCTCGCGCAGCACGAACACCGCCCGCTCCGTCGGCGTGAGCGTCTCCATCACCAGCAGCATCGCCATCGAGACGCTGTCGGCCAGCTCGACGTCCTCGGCCACGTCGGGCGCGGTGAGCAGCGGCTCGGGCAGCCAGGTGCCGACGTAGGACTCCTTGCGGCGGCCGAGCGTACGCAGCCGGCTCAGCGCCTGACGGGTGGTGATCCGGACCAGATACGCGCGCGGCTCCCGCACCGTGCCGGGGTCGACGCCCGCCCAGCGCAGCCAGGTCTCCTGGAGGACGTCCTCCGCGTCGGCGGCGGAGCCGAGCATCTCGTAGGCGACGGTGAAGAGCAGGTTGCGATGGGCGACGAACGCTTCGGTGGCGGGATCCGCGCGCCGCCCGTCCGCCGGTTCCCCCTGCTCCCCCTGCTCCCCCTGCTCCCCCTGCTCCCCCGGCCGGCCGTGCTCGCCGTGGCCGCCGTGCTCGCCGTGCTCGTTCCTCACCGGCTGCTCCTGCCTGTTCGCTCCGGACGGGTGCCCCGCGCACAAGACGCCGGTCCCCGCGGCTCTGTGACACCCGCGAGCGGTGGCGTACGTCACATGGCCGTCCTGTCACAGGGGGCGGGCCGCCGGCATCTCGTGTTCATCCAGTGCAACACCACGAGTGAGGATCCTGTGATGGACGCCCGATTCAATCTGTTCGAGAACCCGGTCGCCGGCAAGTTCGCCAAGCGGTTCGCCGGTGCCGCCCTGGTGATCCACCAGTCGTCGCTGCCGGCCGCCACGCAGGAGCTGGTGTCGCTGCGCGCCAGCCAGATCAACGGCTGCGGGCACTGCATCGACATGCACACCAAGGAGGCCGCGGCGGCCGGTGAGACCGCGGTCCGGCTCAGCCTGGTCGCCGCCTGGCGCGAGTCCACCGTGTTCACCGAGGCCGAGCAGGCCGCGCTGGCGCTCGCCGAGGAGGGCACCCGGCTCGCCGACGCCCACCAGGGCGTGTCCGACGAGACCTGGGCGCGGGTGCGCGAGCACTACGACGACGACCAGACCGCCGCGTTGGTCTCCCTGGTCGCCCTGATCAACGCGGCCAACCGGCTCGCCGTGATCGTGCACCAGCGGGGCGGCTCGTACGAGGTCGGCATGTTCGCCGCCGCGGTGAGCTGACGCCGTGAGCTGACGCGGAAAACACCGAGGGCGGCACCTCTTCGGCCCGGTCGGGTCCAAGAGGTGCCGCCCTCGGTTCAGGACGGTCGATCAACCGGTCGGCCGACCGGACGCGGCGGGCGTCCGGGCGGCCTCGGGTGGATCAGAAGTCCATGTCACCGCCCGGCATGCCGCCGCCGGCCGGGGCCGCGCCGGCCTTCTCCGGCTTGTCGGCGATGACGGCCTCGGTGGTGAGGAACAGCGCGGCGATGGACGCGGCGTTCTGCAGCGCGGAACGCGTGACCTTCGCCGGGTCGATGATGCCCTCGGCGATCATGTCGACGTACTCGCCGGTCGCGGCGTTCAGGCCGTGACCGACCGTCAGGTTGCGGACCTTCTCGACGACGACGCCGCCCTCAAGACCAGCGTTGACGGCGATCTGCTTGAGCGGAGCCTCCAGCGCGAGCTTGACGGCCTGCGCGCCGGTCGCCTCGTCGCCCGTCAGCTCGAGCTTCTCGAAGACCGAGGCAGCCTGGAGCAGAGCCACGCCACCACCGGCGACGATGCCCTCCTCGACGGCGGCCTTGGCGTTGCGCACCGCGTCCTCGATGCGGTGCTTGCGCTCCTTGAGCTCGACCTCGGTCGCGGCGCCGGCCTTGATGACGGCTACGCCGCCGGCCAGCTTCGCGAGGCGCTCCTGGAGCTTCTCGCGGTCGTAGTCCGAGTCGCTGTTCTCGATCTCGGCGCGGATCTGGCTGACCCGTCCCGCGACCTGGTCGCTGTCGCCGCCACCGTCGACGATGGTCGTCTCGTCCTTGGTGATGACGACGTTGCGGGCGCGGCCGAGCAGGTCGAGACCGGCGTTCTCCAGCTTGAGGCCGACCTCCTCGGAGATGACCGTGCCGCCGGTGAGGATGGCGATGTCGTTCAGCATCGCCTTGCGGCGGTCACCGAAGCCCGGAGCCTTGACGGCGACGGACTTGAAGGTGCCCTTGAGCTTGTTGACGACCAGGGTCGACAGGGCCTCGCCCTCGACGTCCTCGGCGATGATCAGCAGCGACTTGCCGGACTGGATGACCTTCTCCAGCAGGGGAAGGAGGTCCTTCACGCTGCCGATCTTGGAGTTGGCGATCAGGATGTACGGGTCGTCGAGCGACGCCTCCATACGCTCCATGTCCGTGGCGAAGTACGCCGAGATGTAGCCCTTGTCGAAGCGCATGCCCTCGGTGAGCTCAAGCTCAAGTCCGAAGGTCTGCGACTCCTCGACGGTGATGACGCCTTCCTTGCCGACCTTGTCCATCGCCTCGGCGATGAGCTCGCCGATCTGCGTGTCAGCGGCGGAGATGGAGGCCGTCGAAGCGATCTGCTCCTTGGTCTCCACGTCCTTGGCCTGCTCCAGCAGGGCGCCGGAGACGGCCTCGACGGCCTTCTCGATGCCGCGCTTGAGGGCCATCGGGTTGGCGCCGGCCGCCACGTTGCGCAGGCCCTCGCGGACGAGCGCCTGGGCGAGGACGGTCGCGGTGGTCGTACCGTCACCGGCGACGTCGTCCGTCTTCTTGGCGACTTCCTTGACCAGCTCGGCGCCGATCTTCTCGTACGGGTCCTCGAGCTCGATCTCCTTGGCGATGGAAACACCATCGTTGGTGATCGTGGGGGCGCCCCACTTCTTCTCGAGGACGACGTTGCGGCCCTTGGGACCAAGGGTGACCTTGACGGCGTCGGCGAGCTGGTTCATCCCGCGCTCGAGACCGCGCCGTGCCTCCTCGTCGAACGCGATGATCTTGGCCATGTGAAGTGGTCCTCCCGGACGGATGGGGTCTCCCCTGCTCGAACGCAGTTGAGAGCTTGGGGAAGGATTGCTCCGGACCGCGCTGGCGCCCGCGACGGACGGCCTGAGAGTCGCTGGTTCCTTGCCCCACCGACTCTTCGGGCCTCACCGACCCGGTCCTTAAGTTGTCACTCTCACTCGCAGAGTGCTAACGCCAATAATTAGCACTCGACCCATGAGAGTGCAAGCGCCTACAGGGGTCATCGAGGGGTGGCGGGTGGGCGCAAGGGCCTGAGGACTTCGCCCCCGGAGCCGACCGGAGCCGAGGGGACACGCATGAGGGGCCCGTATCCCGGTGCGGGATACGGGCCCCTCATGCGTGAGTGGGTGCAGAGTGCGTACTGACTGCGTACGTGAGTGCGTCGGTGGCCGATCGCGCCGGGATCAGACGGCGAGCTTGACCATGTCCGCCTGCGGACCCTTCTGGCCCTGCGAGATCTCGAACTCCACTCGCTGACCTTCTTCAAGGGTGCGGTAACCGTCCATCTGGATCGCGCTGTAGTGGACGAATACATCCGCACCACCGTCGACCGCGATGAAGCCGTAGCCCTTCTCCGCGTTGAACCACTTGACGGTGCCCTGAGCCATGCCAACTCCCCTATTACTGGCCCTTGGACGGGGCCACACTTCGCGCCGGAACGCGTCGACCGCGGCTGAATGTATCTGCCCAACTGCCCTCTGCAACAGGTCAATCGGACGAGAAATCTGGGCATGGCCGAACACGCATAGTGCTGAATCCACTGCGTTCCGGGGCAAGTCGGGCCGGGCAAAGGGTACGTACACCACATACGGCGCCAGGACTTTGCCCTCATGTTGTCGCGTTCTCGCTCGCGTTGGGAGCGGGCGACGGCGGGGCGTTCCCTTACTCTACCGTGCTCAACCATGTAGAACGGCCCCCTCCGCTTCTGTCGCGGAGAGGACCGTTTCCCTTACGGAGCGCGGCTGTGTCAGCCTCCGGCGACCGCCGGGATGATGGAGATGCCCGCGCCCGCCGGGGTGGCCGTCTCCAGGCCCTGCTCGAAGCGGACGTCGTCGTCGTTCACGTACACGTTCACGAAGCGGCGCAGCTTGCCCTCGTCGTCCAGGACGCGCGCGGCGATGCCCGGGTGGCTCGTCTCCAGGGACTGGATGACCTCGGAGAGGTTCGCGCCCTCCGCGGGGACTTCGGCCTGGCCGGCGGTGTAGGTGCGGAGGATGGTGGGGATACGGACCTTGACGCTCATGATGGGACCTTTCTGCGAAGTCGGAGTCGGAGCGGGTGATCGGCCTGACGGATCACTCGGTTCGTCAGCGGGGTCAGCTTGGCCGCGTGATCAGCTCGCGGCAAGACCGGCTTCGCGGAACGCGTCGAGGCTCGGGCGGATCGTCGCCGTCGGACCGGTCGTCGGCGCCACGGCGTCCAGCGTCTTGAGCCCGTCACCGGTGTTGAGGACGACCGTGGTGAGGGCCGGGTCGAGGACGCCGGCCTCGATGAGCTTCTTCGTCACGCCGACGGTCACCCCGCCCGCGGTCTCGGCGAAGATGCCCTCGGTGCGCGCCAGCAGCTTGATCGCGTCGACGATCTGCTCGTCGTTCACGTCCTCCACCGCGCCGCCGGTGCGCCGGGCGATGTCCAGGACGTACGGTCCGTCGGCCGGGTTGCCGATCGCCAGGGACTTGGCGATGGTGTCCGGCTTCTGCGGCCGTACGACGTCGTGCCCGGCCTTGAAGGCGGTGGAGACCGGCGAGCAGCCCTCGGCCTGGGCGCCGAAGATCTTGTAGGGGCGGTCCTCGACGAGCCCCAGCCTGATCAGCTCCTGGAGCCCCTTGTCGATCTTCGTGAGCTGCGATCCGGAGGCGATCGGGATGACGATCTGGTCCGGCAGCCGCCAGCCGAGCTGCTCGCAGATCTCGTACGCGAGGGTCTTGGAGCCCTCTCCGTAGTACGGCCGCAGGTTGACGTTGACGAAGCCCCAGCCCTCGCCCAGCGGGTCGCCGATGAGCTCGGAGCAGAAGCGGTTGACGTCGTCGTAGTTGCCCTCGATGCCGACCAGGTCGCCGCCGTACACCGCGGCCATGACGACCTTGCCCTGCTCCAGGTCGTGCGGGATGAACACGCAGGAGCGGAAACCGGCGCGGGCCGCCGCGGCGCCGACGGCGCCCGCGAGGTTGCCGGTGGAGGAGCAGGAGAGGGTGGTGAAGCCGAAGGCGCGCGCGGCCTCGACGGCGATGGCGACGACGCGGTCCTTGAAGGAGTGCGTCGGGTTGCCGGAGTCGTCCTTGATGTGGAGCGAGCCGGTGATGCCCAGCTCACGGGCGAGGTTGTCGGCCTTGACCAGCTTCGTGAAACCCGGGTTGATGTTGGGCTTCGAGGCGACGTCCGCGGGGACGGGCAGCAGCGGCGCGTACCGCCAGATGTTGTCCGGGCCCTCGGCGATGCGCTTCTTCAGCTCTTCGGGGTCCCCGCTCGGCAGGTCGTACGCGACTTCGAGCGGCCCGAAACAGCTCGCACAGGCGAAGATGGGGCCGAGGTCGAAACGCTCTCCGCATTCGCGGCACGAGAGCGCGGCGGCGGGTCCGAGGTCGACGGTCGCGTCGGTACCGCTCCGGACGGTCTGCACAGCCATGATGGCGAGGCCCTTTCTCCTCATCTTCCTCGCGACGTACTTCGCCACAAGACGGAATTGGCACCTTCCCCACCGTGACCTCATGGTCGGCGGGAGGGTTGCCGGGACTTCAACGGGCCGTTCCCTCAGTCCCTCTGGATGAGCGCTATGACGCCGGAGCCTTGGTCCGGTGTGTTTGTTCACGTGCTGACCCCGGCATGCCGTGGTCATTCGCGTTGTTCAAGACTGTAACCGAAGGGGCGGAGGGTTGAGATAGTCGTCCGCACCGCGAGATGGATCACGTTGCGGCATGTACGCCGGCGTGCGTGCCGACGTACGAGCCATGAGACATCACGCACCTGACAGAGAACGCGCGCAGGGAGTACCGAACGTGCTGGAAGAGGTGGAGCACTGGCTGACCAGGCGTTCCTGGTCGGCGGGGGACCGTACGCTCGACCGGCTCCTGGCGGCGAAGGCGGCACGCGGCGCCACGGTGAGCGTGGTCCTGCCGGCGCTCGACGAGCAGGAGACGGTCGGCGCGATAGTCGCCGTCATCCGGCGCGAGCTGATGGAGCGGGTCCGGCTGGTCGACGAGCTGGTGGTGATCGACTCCGGCTCCGCCGACCGTACGGCCGAGGTCGCCGCGGCGGCGGGCGCGCGGGTCGTCCACCGGGACACGATCCTGCCGCGGCTGCCCGCGCTGCCCGGCAAGGGCGAGGTGCTGTGGCGGTCGCTGCTGGTGACGCGCGGTGACATCGTGTGCTTCGTCGACGCCGATCTGCGGGAGTTCTCGCCGGACTTCGTCTCGGGGATCGTGGGCCCGCTGCTCACCGAGCCCGAGGTGCAGTTCGTGAAGGCGATGTACGACCGCCCGCTGCGCCAGGGGCCGGCGCCGGAGGCCGGCCAGGGCGGGCGGGTGACCGAGCTGGTGGCGCGCCCGCTGCTCAACCTGCACTGGCCCCGGCTGGCGGGCTTCGTCCAGCCGCTGGGCGGGGAGTACGCGGCGCGCCGCTCGCTGCTGGAGCGGCTGCCCTTCCCGGTGGGGTACGGCGTGGAGCTGGGCCTGCTGGTGGACGCGCTGCACACGGTGGGGCTCGACGCGCTGGCCCAGGTGGACGTGGGCGTACGGCTCCACCGCCACCAGGACGACCGGGCGCTGGGGCGGATGGCCGCGGCGATCTACCGTACGGCGCAGCTGCGGCTCCAGCGGGGCCATCTCGTACGGCCGCTGCTGACGCAGTTCGAGCGGGGTGAGGACGGCTTCGTACCGCGGACGCACACGGTGGACACGGAGGAGCGCCCGCCGATGCGGGAGATCGCGGAGTACACGGCCGGACGCGCGGCGTAACGTCGGATCATCTCACTATTTGCCTACATTGCTCCCTCATGGGAATGAATCGCACGTTTTCGGGGGCTTCGGAACTCACGTGGGTGGTGCTGGCACAGGTCGGCACCACGGCCGAGCGGCTGTGGCTGCTGGGCGGGATGGCGTTCGCGCTGACGGGCGCGGGGGTGGTCGCGCTGGCCGCCGCGCGCGGGAGGCGCGACTAGAGAGCCCGCCGGGTGCCCTCCGGGCGGCCTCCGGGCGGCTTCCGAGCGGGGGAGGCTCCCGGGGCCGGGTACGTCACACGAGCCGTACGTTTGAGCGTTTCCGGGACGGGCTAGGTTTCGCGACATGGTTACCGAGCCGTCAGAAGCTTCCGGCACCCCCGCGCCCGCCCGTGTCCTCGTGGCCTCCAACCGCGGCCCCGTCTCGTACACGCGGCGCGACGACGGGACGCTGGAGGCCCGGCGCGGCGGCGGCGGACTGGTGTCGGGGCTGTCGGCCATCGGCTCGGACGACGACGCCCTCTGGGTGTGCGCGGCGCTCGGCGAGGGCGACCGGGAGGCCGTGCGGCGCACGGAGGGCCGCCTCGACCCGGCCGACACGGGCGGGCAGCGGGTACGGATGCTGGGCATCGAGCCCGAGGTGTACGCCGCCGCGTACAACGACGTCGCCAACTCCACGCTCTGGTTCGTCCACCACATGCTCTACCAGACCCCCCTGGAGCCGTCCTTCGGCCCGGAGTTCCGCGAGCGGTGGGCGGCGTACGAGACGTACAACCGCGCCTTCGCCGAGGCGCTGGCGCAGGAGGCGGCCGAGGGCGCGGCGGTCCTCGTGCAGGACTACCACCTGGCGCTGGTCCCGGGGATGCTCCGGGCGCTCCGCCCCGACCTCAGGATCGGGCACTTCTCACACACCCCGTGGGCGCCGCCGGAGTACTTCCGGCTGCTGCCCGACGACATCGCGGAGCGGCTGCTGCTGGGCCTGCTCGGCGCCGACCGGCTGGGCTTCCTGACCCGGCGGTGGGCCGGGGCGTTCAAGGAGTGCGCCCGCGCCGTGCTGGCGGGCCGCGGGCTGACGGCGCACTGGCCCGAGGACGGCGCCGTGGACGGCGGGCCGCCGTACCTCACTTACCCGCGCGCCGGTGACGGCCCGGCGGACGGCCGGACCTACCTCGCGGTCCACGGGCTGGGCGCGGACGGCGACTTCCTGCGCGAGCGCGCGCACCGCCCGGACGTGGCCGAGCGGATGGTGACCCTGCGCGAGCAGATCGGCCGGACGGCGGACGGGGCCGACCGGAAGACGATCGTCCGGGTGGACCGTACGGAGCTGTCCAAGAACATCGTCCGGGGCCTGCTCGCCTACCGGCAGCTCCTGCTCGACCACCCCGAATGGCGCGAGCGTGTGGTCCACGTCGCCTTCGCGTACCCCTCCCGGCAGGACCTGGCGGTCTACCGCGACTACACGGCGGAGGTCCGGCGGACCGCCGACGCGGTCAACGCGGAGCTGGGCACGCCCGGCTGGACCCCGGTCGTGCTGCACGTCCTCGACGACTTCGCCCGCTCCCTGGCCGCGTACCGCCTGGCCGACGTGGCGCTGGTCAACCCCATCCGCGACGGCATGAACCTGGTCGCGAAGGAGATCCCCGTCCTCTCGGAGCGCGCCTGCGCGCTGGTCCTCTCCCGGGAGGCGGGCGCCTGCGCGGAGCTGGGCGAGGACGCGCTGGTGGTGAACCCGTACGACATCGGCGCGACGGCCGACGCCCTCCACGAGGCCCTGACCATGCCCGCCGCCGACCGCGCGGACCGCGCAAAGCGCCTGGCCGCTGCGGCGACGGCCCTGCCGCCGCAGCGCTGGTTCCTGGACCAGCTGGAGGCGCTGCGGGCCTGAGGCCCCGCTCCGCCCATGGACCTCAGCCCACGGGCCTCAGCTCACGGTCCTCAGTCCATGGACGGAACCAGAGCGGCCAGGAAGTCAGCCAGGGCCGCCGGGCCCGGGAGGACGAGGTCGGCGCGTTCGGCCAGTTCGGGGACTTCGGTGCCGCTGGCGATCAGCAGGCCCGGGTGGCCCTCCGAGCGGAGCTTCTCGACGGCCGCGTAGGCCGGCAGGTCGCCCAGGTCGTCGCCCGCGTACAGGACGGTCTCGGCGCCCACCTCGCGGACGTACTCCAGCAGCGCCACGCCCTTGTCGACGCCCGGCGGGCGCAGCTCCAGGACCATGCGGCCCGGTTCGACGATCAGGCCGTGGCGCGCGGCGAGTTCGGCGAGGGGGTCGCGCAGCGCCTCGAAGGCCGCCTGGGGGTCGGTGGCGCGGCGGGTGTGGACGGCGACCGCCCGGCCCTTCTCCTCGATCCAGGTGCCGCGCCAGGCACTGAACTGTTCGAGGAAGCCGGGGAGTTCGGCACGTACCGCCGCGACGCCCTCGTGCGGGGCGGGGGCGTGGACCGTACCGGAGGCGGCGTCCCAGCGCTCGGCGCCGTAGTGGCCGAGGACGACGAGGTGTTCCAGCCCGGGCACCCCGGCGAAGCCGCCGTACCGTACCGCGACCTCGGCGGGGCGTCCGGTGACCACCGCGACGGAGGCGACGCGCGGCGCGAGGGCGGCGAGGGCGGGGAGCGCGCGCTCGTGGGCACGGGCCTGTTCGGGGTCGGGGACGATGTCGGCGAGGGTGCCGTCGAAGTCGAGCGCGACGACGGCTCCGCCGGGCCGGGCGAGAAGCGCGGCCAGGCCGTCGGCGCCGGCGGGAGTGGTCGGCTGCGGCAGGGAGTACGAGTGGGAGTACGAGTGGCTGCCCATGCTCCGACCTTATCCACGTCGACCGCCGTACGGGCCCTACGGGCGGAAACCCGGCCCGCGCCCCGGGTCAGCGGCGTTCGCGGCGCGCCGCCCTGACCCGGCGGAGCCGGTTGACGGTCACCGGGTCGTGCTCCGCCGCCGCCGGGTCGTCCAGCAGCGCGTTCAGGAGCTGGTAGTAGCGCGTCGGGGAGAGGCCCAGGCGCTCGCGGATCTCCCGCTCCTTGGCGCCGGGGCCCGGCCAGCCGCGCCCCTCCATGGCGAGCACGGCCCGGTCCCGCGCGGAGAGCCCGGGGGCGGGGGCCGGCTCGGCGGCGGGAGCGGTCCCGGTCCCATGCTCGACGGCAGGGGCGGTCCCGGTCTCGGGATCGGGGTCGGGAGCGGTCCCGGGCTCGGCGGCGGGGGCGGGCTCGGGGTCGGGGTCGGGATCGGGTGTGGTCATGTCGGTGACACGCTACTCGGACGCCTCAGCCGCCGACGCGTCCCTGGCGATCCGCCCCAGCACCGCCTGCGGGCTGGCGCCGCGCTCGACGGCGTTGCCGATATTCTTCTTGAAGCTCTCGCTCACCTGCGACCACGAGTTCTTGCCGTACGGGAACAGCTCCGAGTCGGGCAGCGCCGTCAGGAACGTCTTCAGGTCCTTGTGCTCCGGGTCCGCGAGCATCGTCTCGTTGGCGCTGTAGGTGACCGGCAACAGGTCGTACTGGCCGGCGAAGCTCAGCACGTTCTTGTCCTCGTACGAGAAGTTCAGGAACTTGCCGATCTCCTCGCGGTGGCCGTTCTGCTTGAACCCCATGATCCAGTCGGCGACACCGACCGAGGGTGCCGCCTTGCCGTCCGCGCCGGGCAGCGGCACCATGCCGACCTTGACGCCCCGCTTCGCCGCGTCCTTCATCAGCGTCGGATGGCCGTTGAGCATCCCGACCTGGCCGCTGGTGAACGCCTTGAAGGCGGTGGCGCGGTCCAGGTCCTTGGGCGGGACCGGGCCGGTCAGCCCTGCCCCGACGAGGTCCTTCTGGAGCCAGGTGAAGGTCTTGACGTTCGCCGGCGAGTCGATGCTGTACGAGCCGTCCGCGTTGTCCGTGTAGCCGCCCCCGCCGCTCAGCAGCCACATCAGGGTCTCGCCCTGCGCCTCCTCCGTGCCGAGCGGCAGCGCGAGCGGGGTCGTCACGCCGTCCGCCTTGAGCGCCTCGGCGTCCGCCTTGAGGTCGTCCCAGTCCTTCGGGGCGCTCACCCCGGCCGATTCGAAGAGGTCCTTGTTGTAGAAGAGCAGCCGGGTCGAGGCGACGAAGGGCATCCCGTACTGAATACGGTTGACCTCTCCGGCCTCCGAGAGCTGGTCGAGGAAGTTCGACTGGGCGGGTATGGAGAGCAGATCATCGGCGGCGTAGAGCTTGCCGTCCTTGGCATAGTGGGCGTACGAACCGATCTGCGCGATGTCGGGGGCCTTGCCCTCCTCGACCATCCTCGCGACATCGGTGTCGATCGTCTTCCACGGCCGGATGGAAACCTGGATCTTGATTCCGGGATTGTCGGCCTCGAACGAACTCGCCAAGGACTCCCAGTAATTCTTGGAGCTGTCCTCGGAGTTGGTGCCGTACTCCGCGGCGACCACCTTGAGCGTGACATCCCGGGCCGCCGGGGTCCCTCCGCACCCCGCCAGCGCCGCCGTCAGGCCACACGCGGCCACCGCCGCCGCCATTGTCCGGTAACCGTGGTGACGCTGTCGTACAGGTCGCACAGGTCTGTTCCCCCGCCTTTGTTGTTCTTTCGCTGCGCGTAAGGCCCTGACCGGTCCCCCATGACGCACTGTTGTGGACTGCCGAGTGCTGACTATCGAACAAGTGATTTTTCCTCATAGGAAGTTTGAGGTCTACCGGGCGGCGGTTGCGCTTCCGCAACGTCTGATTTCCCGGGTCCACACGGCGTGAATGTTCTGTTCTTTTGTATGCGCAGGCAACAATCCGGAGGCTGCGGGCGTAGTGGACTAGACCTTTCAGGATCCGCAGGCGAGACTGTCCACGTGAGATCCGACAGGCACGTCAGACACGTCATCGCCCTGGACGTGGGCGGCACCGGGATGAAGGCCGCCCTCGTCGGCGCGGACGGCACGCTGCTGTACGAGGCGCGGCGCGCGACCGGCAGGGAACGCGGCCCCGAGGCCGTCGTCGAGACCATTCTCGGCTTCGCGGCGGAGCTGCGCGCGTACGGCGCCGAGCACTACGGCGCGGGCGCGGTGGCCGCCGGGATCGCCGTACCCGGCATCGTCGACGCGGAGCGCGGCATCGCCCGGTACGCCGCGAACCTGGGCTGGCGCGACCTGCCGCTACGGGACCTGCTCGCGGCGCGGCTGGACGGCGTACCGGTGGCGCTGGGCCACGACGTACGCACCGGCGGCCTGGCCGAGGGGCGGCTCGGCGCGGGCCGGGGCGCGGACCGGTTCCTGTTCGTACCGCTGGGCACGGGCATCGCCGGGGCCATCGGCATCGGCGGCGCCATAGAGGCCGGCGCCCACGGCTCGGCCGGCGAGATCGGCCATGTCGTGGTCCGCCCGGACGGGCGCGTGTGCAGCTGCGGGCAGCGGGGCTGTCTGGAGACCCTGGCGTCCGCCGCCGCGGTGACCCGCGCGTGGCGGCGGGCGAGCGGCGACCCGGAGGCGGACGCGGCGCAGTGCGCCCGGGCCGTCGACTCCGGCGACCCGGCGGCCGTACGGGTCTGGCACGACGCGGTCGACGCCCTCGCCGCCGGCCTGGTCACCGCGGTCACGCTGCTGGACCCGGGCACCCTGATCATCGGCGGCGGCCTCGCGGAGGCGGGCGACACCCTGTTCACGCCGCTGCGCGCGGCGGTGGCCGAGCGGGTGACGTTCCAGAAGCTCCCCGAGATCGTCCCGGCGGCGCTCGGGGACACCGCCGGGTGCCTGGGGGCGGGGCTGCTCGCCTGGGACCTGCTCGACGGCGGCCCACCGCCCACATCGCCCCTGTCACCCATGTCACCCCTTTCGGCCACGTCGTCCCCTTCGTCCCGCCCGGCGGCTACCTCGTCCGCCCCCGCTCCCTCCCACCCCGACGGGCCGTCCGTCGGGCTTCCACTCGCCCCGGAGGTAACCGCCTGATGGCCGCTCGCGCCACATCCGCCGTACGCGCCGAACCCGTCGTCCTCACCGGCGCCCGGGTGGTGCTGCCCACCGGGACCGTGGACGGCGGGCGGGTGATCGTCCAGGGCGGCCGGATCGCGGGCCACACCCCGGCGGACGCCGCCACGCTGGATCTGACGGGCCACTGGCTCGTCCCCGGCTTCGTCGACCTCCACAACCACGGCGGCGGCGGTGCCTCCTTCACCTCCGGTTCCGTGGACGACGTGCTCAAGGGCATCCGGACGCACCGCGAGCACGGCACCACCACGCTCGTCGCCTCCACCGTCACCGGCGAGATGGACTTCCTCGCCCAGCGCGCCGGGCTCCTCTCCGAACTGGTCGAGCAGGGCGACCTCGCCGGGATCCACTTCGAGGGACCGTTCATCTCCCCCTGCCGCAAGGGCGCCCACAGCGAGGAGCTGCTGCGCGCCCCCGACCCGGCCGAGGTGCGCAAGCTGATCGACGCGGCGCGCGGCACGGCCAGGATGGTCACCCTCGCCACCGAACTCCCGGGCGGCATCGAGTCCGTACGGCTGCTGGCGGAGCACGGCGTGATCGCCGCGATCGGGCACACGGACGCCACGTACGAGCAGACCGTCGAGGCCATCGACGCGGGCGCGACCGTCGCCACGCACCTCTTCAACGCGATGCCGCCGCTCGGCCACCGGGCACCGGGGCCGATCGCCGCGCTGCTGGAGGACGGGCGGGTCACCGTCGAGCTGATCAACGACGGTACGCATCTGCACCCGGCCGCCCTGGAGCTCGCGTTCCACCGCGCGGGCGCCGACCGGGTCGCGTTCGTGACGGACGCGATGGACGCGGCGGGCTTCGGCGACGGGCGCTACGAACTCGGCCCGCTCGCCGTCGAGGTGACGGACGGTGTGGCGCGGCTGGTGGACGGCGGCTCGATCGCCGGCTCAACGCTGACGCAGGACACGGCGTTCCGGCGGGCGGCGACGGTGGACCGGCTGCCGGTGGAGGACATCGTCCGGGCGATCTCCGCGAACCCGGCGCGGCTGCTCGGCGCGTACGACCGGATCGGCTCGCTGGAGCCGGGCAAGGACGCCGACGCGGTGGTGCTGGACGCGGAGTTCGGGCTCAAGGGCGTGCTGCGCAAGGGGGAGTGGGTGGTCGACCCACGCGTCGCCTGACCCGCGCGCACGGGTCAGTGGGTACGCGGGGTCGGCGGGTGCGCGCGCACGGGTACGCGGGTCGGTCGGTACATCGGTACAGAAGCGGTCGGTAGAGAAGCGGTCGGTACGGAAGCCGTCGGCCCGGGGTCTGGGCCAAGGGCGCTCTTTTTGACATGATCGCTTCGGCGCTCCATCACGCGACCGCGTACCCAGGCAGGGGGATGGATGATCCTCACGGTGACGCTCAACACCGCCCTGGACATCACGTACCGCACGCCCGCGCTCGTCCCGCACACCACCCACCGCGTCAGCGAGGTCGTCGAACGCCCCGGCGGCAAGGGCGTCAACGTCGCGCGGGTGCTGGCCGCGCTGGGGCACGAGGCCGTGGTCACCGGGTTCGCGGGCGGCCGGACCGGCGACGTACTGCGGGAACTGCTGAGCGGCACCGGCCGGCCGGCCGCCCGGAGCGGCCGGCCCCGCGCGGCGCGGCCGGTCGACGCGCTGCTGCCGATCGCCGGGGCCACCCGCCGCACCATCGCCGTCGTGGACGCCTCGACCGGCGACACCACCCAGCTCAACGAGCCGGGCCCGGTCGTCTCCGCCGCCGAGTGGACCGGCTTCCTCTCCCACTACGACCGGCTGCTGCGCACCGGCGCCGAGGCCGTGGCGCTCTGCGGCAGCCTGCCGCCGGGCCTCCATGTCGGCGCGTACGCGGAGCTGATCCGCCGGGCACGCGCCGCCGGGGTCCCGGCGCTCCTCGACACCAGCGGCGAACCCCTGCGCCGGGGCGTCGCCGCCCGCCCCGACCTCGTCAAGCCGAACGCCGACGAACTCGCCCGGCTCACCGGCTCCCGCGAGCCGGTGCACGCCACGCACGACGCCCGGCGGCGCGGCGCCCACGCGGTCGTCGCCTCGCTCGGCCCCGACGGGATCATCGCGATCACCCCGGACGGCGCCTGGCGCGCGGCGCCCCCTGGACCGGCCAGCGGCAACCCGACGGGCGCGGGCGACTCGGCGGTGGCGGGACTGCTCTCCGGTCTCGTGGAGCGCCTGCCGTGGCCGGCCAGGCTCAGCCGGGCGGTCGCGCTGTCGGCGGCGACGGTCCTCGCCCCGGCGGCGGGCGAGTTCGACGCGCGGGTCTACGAGGAGCTGCTGCCGCGCGTCACGGTGACGGAAGTCCCCCGCCACGCGGGCGAATGAGCCGGACCGGACCATGAGCCCGACCGGACCATGAGCCGGACCTGACGGGGGGGGACGGACCCGTCACGTCTTCGGGGGCGTGACTTCCAGCCAGTCGAGGATGGCGTCGCACTGGTTGCCCTGCTCGCAGGAGATCTTGAGGGTGTTCTTCCCCGCCTGGAGCTCGACCGGCGCCCACGTGGTCTGCCAGTTCTTCGCCAGATCGGGGTCGTCCGAGTTGATGAAGTTCTTCAGCCCGAGAGGGGAGTTGTTCGCCTTGCCGTTGACGGTCAGCGTGGCGTTGGCGTCCTTGGCCGGGATGGCGTAGCGGACGGAGAGCGCGTAGCTGCCGGCCTCCTTGACCTCGGCGGTCCAGGTCACCGAGGCGCCGACCGCGTTGAACCCGGTCACGTACGAGCCGTTGGTGCCCTCGGCTCCGTCTATGTCCGTGGCGAGCGCGGCGGGCGGCCCCAGCTTGAGGGTCGCCGCGTCCTGCTTGGGCAGTTCGATGCCGTCGGCGGACGAGTCGTCGCCGTCCGTCTTGTCCTTGCCGGACGACTCGGAGGCGCTCGCCTCCGGAGACTGGCCGGTCGACACGGACGGGTCCGAGGGCCCCGCGTTGTCGTCCTGGCCCTTGTCGTCGCCGCCGGAGAGCAGCGCCGCTGTGATACCGATCACCACGACCGCGACCACCGCGATCGCGCCGATCAGCAGGCCTCTCGTGTTCGGGCCGCTGCCGCGTCCGCCGCCGCGCTGGGCGGGGATCTGATTCGTGGCGGCGCCGTTCTGGCGGCCGTGACCGTGCGCCGGGGCGCCGTGCTGCGGGGGTGCCTGCTGGCCGTGCGGAGCCTGGCCGTACGCCTGCTGCTGGCCGTAGCCCTGCTGCTGGCCGTACGCCGCCTGCTGACCGCCGTACTGGCGCTCGCCGACCGTCCTGACCTGGTTGTACGACGTCCTGGGGACGCCCGGCTGAGTGGCCGGACCCGGGTAGCCGTAACCGCCTTGGCGCCGCTGACCGGCGCCCGCCGCCGCCTGTCCGTCTTCGTACAGGTAGCCGAACGGGTCGTCGTCCTCGGGCTTGTTCGCGCCGTTGTTCCCGGCCGTCATCGGTGGTCACTCCTTACCATCTCGCCAGCGTCGCCGACCGGCCGAGCCTACCTCGTACGGGCAAGCCTACGAACGGGTCTTGACGGGTGGCAGCCAGTCTGGGGCCCTCGGGTGAACTTCCGATCGCGGGCTTGTCGCAGCCCTGTCCCGAACGGTCCCGGCCTGAGAGGTCCTCTCATCCCGCCCGCCGGTGGACCTGCTTGCGCGAGCGCTTCTCGACGTACATCCGCTGGTCGGCGGATTGCAGGACCTCCTCGACGGACATGCCGCAGCTCGCCCAGCTGATGCCGAAGCTCGCGCCGACGCGGACGGCCCTGCCGTCCACCCGGATCGGCGGAATGATCGCGTTCCGCAGCCGCACCGCGAGGTCGGCGGCATCGGCCGAGCCGAGGCCGTCCGCGAGGACGACGAATTCGTCACCGCCGAGCCGGGCCACGGTGTCGCCGTCCCGCACTCCGGTGGTGAGCCGGCGCGCGACCTCGATGAGGACCTCGTCGCCGGTGTTGTGGCCGAAGCGGTCGTTGATGGACTTGAAGCCGTCGAGGTCGCAGAAGAGGACCGCGAGCCCCTTCGTGCCGTCGTCCGCCGCGCCCTCGCCGGGCGCGACCAGGTGGACGTGGCCGTCGAAGCCCCCGGAGCCGAGCGGCGGCATCCCACCGCTGCCGGCGCGTACGCCGCCTCGGTGGCCCGCGCTCTCCTCGTACCCGTCGTGGGTGGAGTACCCGTCGCCGGGGCCGGCGGTGGCCGCGTACCCCTCGCCGCCGCCACTGCCGTCGTACGCGTCGTAACCGGGCTCGTACAGGACCGTGCCCTCGTACCCCCCGTACGCCGCGTCCAGGGCCTCGACGGCGGTCTCCCGGACGCCGAACGGGCGCGAACAGAGCCGGGAGCTGAGGCGGGAGCGCAGCTCCGCGCTGTTGGGCAGGCCGGTGAGGGAGTCGTGCGAGGCCCGGTGGGCGAGCTGGAGTTCGCGGCTCTTGCGCTCCTCGATGTCCTCGACGTGGGTGAGGAGGAGGCGCGGGCCGTCCGTCGTGTCCGCCACGACGGAGTTGCGCAGCGAGACCCAGACGTACGTGCCGTCCCGCCGCCCGAGGCGCAGCTCGGCGCGGCCCCCCTCGGCGGAGGTGCGCAGCAGCGTGCCGATGTCCTCGGGGTGGACGAGGTCGGAGAAGGAGTGGCGGCGCATCGCGGAGGCGGGGCGGCCCAGGAGGCGGCAGAGCGCGTCGTTGGTGCGCAGCAGCCGGCCGTGCTGGTCGCCGCCCATCTCGGCGATGGCCATGCCACTGGGCGCGTACTCGAACGCCTGGCGGAAGGATTCCTCGCTGGCCCGGAGCGCCTGCTGCTCGCGCTCCAGGCGGACGAGGGCACGCTGCATGTTTGCTCGGAGGCGGGCGTTACTGATCGCAATGGCCGCCTGGGACGCGTACATCTGGAGCGCTTCCTGCCCCCAGGGTCCGGGCCGCCTGCCGCCGCGCGGCCGGTCGACGGATATCACGCCGAGCAGCTCGCCCCCGCGCCCGGCGGCGTGCGCCGGCGGGTCCTTGCGCGCGGCCGAGTACATCGGGGCGTAGAGGCGGTCGGCGGGGTGCCATTCGTCCTCGAAGCGGGGCTCGGGGCCTTCGGTGTACCACTGGGGTACGTCGTCCTCCAGCAGCACCCAGCCCTCGGTGTGCGGTATGAACCGCAGGTCACCCCAGGTCTCCCCCATGGCGAGCCGACGATCCCAGGAGATACGGGAGCCGACCCGGCCGGTGATCAGAGCCTCGGCGGCGGCGCTCCCCGCGAAGGCGGCGACGACGAGGTCGCCGTCGGCCTGGACGACATTCACACAGGCGAGTTCATAGCCGAGGCCCGTGACGACGCCGTCGGCGACGGTCTGCAAAGTGTCCGCCAGACTGCGTGCGGTGTTGAGCTCTGCGACGGCTTCGTGCAGCTGCCGCAGGGTCGCAAGACGGACGTACGGCTCCGACTCGGTCTCCATTGCTCGCTCTCCCCGAGACCTCGACAGCAACTCCAGGATTCTCATCGGCGCTTGTGTGGCACTGTCCCCGCCACTGAATCACAGCGAGCTGTTCGCCAGGTACACAGGGTCAACAATTACCTCTCTCTGTGTCTCAAGTCACATGGTCCGGAGAGGGGTGGAATGCCTGATGGAAGCGCTCCCGCGCCTTTGCGGAAGACAAGTCCGGGCCCCGGGGGAGCAGAGCGGAGCGTGACGGGGAAGAGGGCGCCGGGACGGTACGGAACATGGTCCCGGCGCGGTCCTAGGACCTGGCTGGTCCCCTGGTCCGATGCGGGCGCGGGGCCGCCGGGACTAGCGTCTCCCCCGTGTCCCAGACGAGTCCCGCACCCCGCACCGAAGCCGTCCCCCATGCTGAGGGGGTGAGCAACGACGAGTTCCGCGCGGCCCTCGCCCGGCTGGCCGCGGGCGTGGTGCTGGTGACGGCGCACGAGCCCGCCCTGACCCTCGACGGCCCGCGCGGCGAGGACGCCGGCATGACGGCGACGGCCTTCCTCTCGGTCTCGCTGGACCCGCCGCTGGTCCTGGTCAGCGTCCGAAACGGCTCCCGGATGGACGACCTGCTCGTCGAACAGCCGCTGTGGGCCGCGTCCTTGCTCTCCGAGAACCAGCGGCACATCGCGGGCCGGTTCTCGATGAAGGGACGGATCAGCGACCGGCTCCTCTTCCAGGACCTCCCGTACCGGCGGGGCGAGGTGAGCGGCGCGCCGCTGATGGAGGGGGCGCTGGCGACGCTGGAGTGCCGTACGGAACAGCGGGTGGAGGCGGGTGACCACACGCTGGTGATCGGGCGGGTGCTGACGGCGGATCTCACCGCCGGGGACGGCGGCCCGCTCGCGTACTTCAAGGGCCGCTACCGCCAGTTGAGCCAGGGCTGACCGCAGAGGCCCGCCCTACGCCCCCTACGCCCCGTCCGGCCCCTTCCAGCCCTTACCAGTCGCGGCCGGTACGACCACGCTTCGTCTGGGCGCGCTGCTTCTTCTCGCGCAGCCTGCGCTCGTTGATCCCGCGCGGGATCTTCGTCTTGCGGCGGGCGCGCGGCGGCGGGGCCGTCGCCTCGGCGAGCAGGGCGGCGAGCCGTACGGACGCCGTCTCGCGGTTGCGCCACTGGGAGCGGTGCTCCGACGCGCGTACGGTGAGCACGCCGCCCACCAGCCGGTTCGCCAGCCGCTCCAGCGCGCGCTCCTTCCAGACCGGCGGCAGTGCCTCCGTCCCGGCGAGGTCGAAGCGCAGCTCCACCTGCGAGTCGCTGGTGTTGACGTGCTGGCCGCCGGGCCCCGACGAGCGCGAGAAACGCCACATCAGCTCGGCCTCCGGCAGGGAGACCGAACCACGGATGACATGAGGAGGCCCGGACATGCCCCCATGGTCGCCCGCCGGCGCCCCTCGCGTCATCTCCTTAAACGGTGCCGCCGTCACCCTCCTCGGTAAAGAAAGTAAAGAGGGGCGGAACCTCCGGGACCTCTGCCCGCGTTATGCCGGATGACGGTAGCTTCGGGGCCGACTCGAAGCCCGCACACGACAACGAAAGGGACATCCCATGGCTGTAAGCCTGTCCAAGGGCGGCAACGTCTCACTCACCAAGGAGGCGCCCGGCCTCACCGCCGTCACGGTCGGCCTCGGCTGGGACGTCCGCACGACCACGGGTACGGACTTCGACCTCGACGCCTCGGCGATCGCGGTGAACGACGGCGGGAAGGTCTTCTCGGACGGTCACTTCGTCTTCTTCAACAACAAGGCGACGCCGGACCAGACGATCGTCCACACCGGTGACAACCGGACGGGCGAGGGCGACGGCGACGACGAGGCGATCAACGTCAACCTGGCGGGCCTGCCGGCGGACATCACCAAGATCGTCTTCCCGGTCTCGATCTACGACGCCGAGACCCGCAGCCAGAACTTCGGCCAGGTGCGCAACGCGTACATCCGCATCGTGAACCAGGCGGGCGGCGCCGAGCTGGCCCGCTACGACCTGAGCGAGGACGCGGCCACGGAGACGGCGATGGTCTTCGGCGAGCTGTACCGCAACGGCGCGGAGTGGAAGTTCCGCGCGGTCGGCCAGGGGTACGCCTCGGGCCTGGTGGGCATCGCGACGGACTTCGGCGTCAACCTCTGACCATGGTTCATGGTTCATGGGTCGGGGACACCGATCCCTGGCCATCGGTCACCGACCATTGGTCGCTGATCCCTGGTCACCGATCATTGGTCACTGATCCTGGTCACTGATCCCTGACGTCCGGCGCAGGGCCCCGGCTCCGGCCGGGGCCCTGCGCGGTCCCGGCCGGACGGCCGCGCCCGGGACGCCGGGTCACTCGCCGATACGCGGCGCCACCCGGCCGTGGGACCATCGGGGCGTGCTCGACATCGGCTACTCCCTCTCCCGGCGCTTCCCGGATCCCCCGCAGACCGACTACCGCCGCGCGGAGGTCAAGGAGCTGCGGCACGATCTGTTCTGCGGGGACGTCTATCTCGCCGACACCTCCGCCGACCGTGAGGTGTCCACCGCGTGGGGATGGGTGCCCGTGCTCGACTTCGCCTGGGCCCTGTGCGACATCGTCGAGCGGATCGACCAGGACCCGCGCGGCAGCCGCTCCGCCACCCCGCAGTACGCCGAGCTGGACTTCACGGAGTCGGCGGACCGGATGTTCTTCCGGCGGCGCTTCGGGTGGGTCGACATCGAGGCCGACTGGATGCACGGCGACGAGCCGCCGCTCACCTTCAGCCACCGGCTGCTGCGCCGGGAGGCGCGCGACTTCCTGCACGACCTGATCGCGGACCTCACCGATCTGCACGACGGACTGGCCGACAACCCGGCCGTCTGGGACCTCCAGAGCCGCTTCCCCCGCTGCTGAACACAGCCACCACAGTCACTCACCCCAGCCACCACAGGGCCGCCGCACAGTCGTCACACAGCCCACTCATGGTTCCGGGCGTCCGCATGCGTACATCGCGTGTCCCGGGGCAGATGCAGTCTGCCGGGGCACTGCCAGGGACGCGGGCGACCGCATCCTCCCCCCACCCACATGGCGTGCCACTGGAGTAGCGCGTGGGCCTCGACCTCTCCCCCCAGGTCGGGGCCCATGGCGTTTCCCTACGACCGGGCGGCCGGGCTACCGGGGGCCGGGCGGCCCGGACCGGTCAGTCCTCCACCCGTACACCGATCTGCGCCGCGAACGCCGGTGCGAGATGCAGCAGTTGCGCCGAGCTGATCACCGCTCCCGCCAGCCGGTCCAGCCCCCGGGCGATGTCCAGCTCGGCGACCGTCCGCAGATCGACGTCCTTCATCCGGACCCCGCTCAGATCGGCCCGCCGGAGCACACAGTCCCGGAACTCCACCCGCTCCAGCTCCGCTCCCCCGAAGTCCGGCTCGGCCAGCACACACCCCTCGAACACCACATCCTTCAACCGCGCCTTGCGCAGATTCAGGTAGTCGATCTTCCCGCCCCTGATCAGCACCCGCTCCAGCGTCGCGCCGTGCAACTGCGTGCCGCCCAGCCGCGCGTCCGCCACCTCCACATCGCGCAGGGACGCCCCCGACAGGTCCGTACCCACGCCCCGGACACCCGACAGGACACAGTCGACGAACCGCGCCCGCGCCAACCCCGTCTCGTCCAGCGCGCACTCCCGCAGCGCGCAGTCGATGAACCGCCCGCCCGGCCCGTCCTGCCCGCCCAGGTCCAGGCCCTGGAACTCCAGGCCGTCGTAATCCCCGTCCGGCTCCAGATCACCGCCGTACGGGCTCAGCGGCGGGAGCCGCACCTCCGCCCGCCGCGCCGCAACCGTCCCGCTCTTCGCCGTCTTCCTCGCCATGCCCCCATGGTGGCCTACGGCACTGACAACGCCCCCGATGTCACATCCGACAGGCCACCGCACGTCACCTGGGTGAGCGCGCCGCCCGGCACGCGATCACGCGAACGAGGGAGAGAGGCCACCATGGGCAGCAGCCCCAGCCCCAGCACCGGCCGGAGCCCGAGCACCGGCATCACCGTCGTCGGCGGCGGACTCGCCGGGCTCACCGCCGCCATCACCGCCGCCGAGGCGGGCGCCCGCGTCACCCTCCACGAGGCCCATCGCACCCTCGGCGGCCGGGCCAGAACCGCCGAAGGCCCGTACGCGGCCAACGACGGGCCGCACGCCCTCTACCGGCGCGGGCCCCACCGGCACTGGCTCAAGCAGCGCGGGCTGCTCGGCCCCCTGGCGAACCCGCCCCTGCACGAGGCCGCCCGCTTCCGCTTCCACCACGGCGGCGCGCTGCGCCGTACCCCGCCCGTCGGTCTGTTCGCCCTCGCCCGCCGCAGCGCCGAACGGGCCCCCACCGACGTGGACTTCCTCACCTGGGCCGCCGAGCGGGCCGGCCCCGCCACCGCCCGCGCCGCCGCGCACTACGTCGCCGTGGCCCTCTTCCACCACGACCCGGGCTCGCTCTCCGCCGCCTTCGTCCAGGAGCGGCTGCGGCGCGCCGCCGCGCTGCCGCCGGAGGCCACGTACCCGGCCGGCGGCTGGGGAAGGCTCACCGAGCGGATGGCCGGACATGCCCGGAACCTGGGCGTACGCATCGAGACGTCCACCCGGATCGACACCCTGCCCGACGGCCCCGTCATCGTGGCGACGTCCCTGGACGCGGCCCGGCGCCTCCTGAAGGACGACGGGCTGCGCTGGCCCGGCGGGCGTACGGTCCTCCTCGACCTGGCGCTCCGTACCCGCCGGGGCGACCCGTTCGTCGTCTCGGACCTGGACGCCCCGGGGTGGCTCGAACGGTTCACCGCGCAGGACCCGTCCCTCGCCCCGGACGGCGAACAGCTCGTCCAGGGGCAGATCCCGATCGGCCCCGGCACGCCCCGGGCCGAAGGACTCGCCCGCGCCGAGCACCTGCTCGACCTCGGGTTCCCCGGCTGGCGCGAACGCACCGTCTGGCGGCGCGAGGCGCTGGCCAACGGCCGTACGGGCGCGGTCGACCCGCCGGGCACCACCTGGCGGGACCGGCCCCGCATCGACCGGGGCGGGACCGGCGTCTTCCTCGCGGGGGACCAGGTGGCGGCGCCGGGAGTCCTCTCGGAGGTGGCGTTCACCAGCGGGATCACGGCGGCGTCGCTGGCGCTCAAGGCGCTCGCCGGGATTCCCGCCGGCGGCGCTTGACCTCAAGGGAACTTGAGGTCGGAGGCTGGTTGCCGCCCGGGCCGCCCGTACGCGCGCCCGCCCACCGACCCCAGGGAGCCCGCCATGCACGCCGTCCGCCTCCACGCCTTCGGCCCGGCCGAGAACCTGACGTACGAGCACACCCAGGACCCCGTCCCGGCCCCCGGCCAGGTCCGTATCGCCGTGGCCGCCGCCGGGGTCCATGTCCTCGACACCGCGCTGCGCCAGGGCATGACGGGCCCGTACCCCGCCCCCGTCGAACTGCCCACGATCCCCGGCCGGGAGGTCGCCGGAACGGTCGAGTCACTCGGCGAGGGCACGGACCCGAGCTGGCTCGGCAAGCGGGTCGTGGCACACCTGGGGATGGTCCCGGGCGGCTACGCGGAACTCGCCGTCACCGACGCCGCCCGGCTCCACGAGATCCCCGCCGGGCTGGACGAGGCCGAGGCCGTCGCGATGATCGGCACGGGCCGTACGACATTGGGCATCCTCCAGTTCACCCGGCTCGGCCCGGACGACATCGCCGTCGTACCGGCCGCCGCGGGCGGGATCGGCACGCTGCTCGTGCAGTACGCGAAGAACGCGGGCGCCGCCGTCATCGGCCTGGCGGGCGGCCCGGCCAAGGTCGCCCGTACCGCCGCGAACGGTGCGGACCTCGCCGTCGACTACACGCTCCCCGACTGGTCCGAACAGGTCCGCGCCCACCTCCGCGACCGGCTCGGCGGCCGGGGCGCCACCGTCGTCTTCGACTCGGTCGGCGGCGCGACGGGCCGCGCGGCGGTGGATCTGCTCGCGGAGGGCGGGCTGCATCTCGTCTTCGGCTGGTCGGGGGAAGGGCTGCTCGACGGCTCGCCGCTCACCTTCACGGAGGAGGAGCTGGCGGAGCGCGGCATCACCTCCGAGTCCGTACTGGGCCCTGTCATGATCCGGAAGGCGGGCGGCGACCTCCGCGTCCTGGAGGAACGCGCCCTGGCAGAGGCGGCGGCCGGCCGCCTGCGCCCCGCCGTACAGCGCTTCCGGCTGGCCGACGCGGCGTGGGCACACGGCGCGCTGGAGACGCGCGGCACGATGGGCAAGGTGGTCCTGGAACCGTAGTTGCCCCCGGCTTCCTGCCCGACCGTCCCTGACACGCGGTCAGGCGGCCCAGCGGCGCGGGGTGTGCACCAGGGTGGCCCAGGTACACGTACCGACACCGGAACCCCCGCGCGCCCGAGGCGGCCGTCCCTCGCGGATGAGGGTGGCGAGGGCTGGTGAGGTGCGCGGCGTCCCTCCAGAACCGCACCCGAGGTCGAGCACGCTGCCTCCGGGGCCGAGGGTGGGCCGGTGTGCCCGGGCAGGGTCAGGAGGGCGAGGCTCCGCGCCGCTCGGCGCCGCGGAGCAGGCCGATCCACGCCCCGAGCGCCACAAGGCCCATACCGATGGCGGTCGCGACGCCCTGCGCTCCGTCCACGACAAGCGGGGCGATCACGGCTACGGCCAGGTTGAACAGGAAGAGGAACCAGAGGACGGGACGGGAGGAGAGCAGCGACTTCATGACGTTTCCCTGGATGCTCGGGGGCGGCGAACGGTGCGTTCGGAGGCGGTGAACCCGCTGCCTTCAACCCTCCCGGCGCGCCCGCGCCCCCACGAGGGACCTCGCTCCCGAACCGATGGTGCAGCGGGCTACACCACGGCTGGGACGTGCGCGCTTCCGGATGCCGTGCCTCCCGTACCGTACGGTCCGCCGTGCCCCCCGACGTACGAGAGGCGGGCGGGGCGGATCCGTGGTCTCCTGTCCAGAGATTGTCCGAGCTCGCCATGGATCATCCAGATATTTCTGCGGAGAACTGCGCAGTGATCCTCATGCGGCGCCGCTGCGGAGCCACTGCGAGGGAAGTACGCGATGAGCGACCCGGCGACACCCGGCGCCCCGGACGGCTCAGGGCCTGGCACCCCGGACGGCTCGGGCGCCCGGGCCGGCTCGGGATACGGAGCCCGGGCCGACTCGGGGGCCGACGTCCCGGCCGGATCGGGATCCGGCGGCCGGGACGGCTCGGGATCCGGCGGCCGGCCCGGTACCTCCGACACCGATCCCGAGGCCCACCGCTGGTGGGGCCTTGCCGTCATCGCGATGGCGCAGCTCATGGTCGTGCTCGACGCCACCATCGTGAACATCGCCCTGCCCTCCGCCCAGCGCGAGCTGGGGCTCACCAACGGCAACCGGCAGTGGGTGATCACCGCCTACACCCTCGCCTTCGGCGGGCTGCTGCTGCTCGGCGGCCGGATCGCCGACCTCGTCGGGCGCAAGCGCACCTTCATCATCGGCCTCATCGGTTTCGCCGCCGCCTCCGCGCTCGGCGGCGCCGCGCAGGGACCCTCCATGCTCTTCGCCGCCCGCGCCCTCCAGGGCACGTTCGCGGCGATCCTCGCGCCCTCCGCGCTCTCCCTGCTCACCACCACCTTCCGCGACGGCAGGGAACGCGCGAAGGCGTTCGGGATCTACAGCGCCATCGCGGGCGGCGGGGCCGCCATCGGGCTGCTGCTCGGCGGCGTACTCACCGAGTTCCTGTCCTGGCGCTGGTGCCTGTACGTGAACGTCCCCATCGCCGTGGTCGCCGTCACCGGCGCGTTCACCCTGCTCCACGACCGGGCCGGGCACAAGGAGTCGCGCCTCGACATCCCCGGCGTCCTCCTCGGCTGCGGCGGGCTCGTCGCCCTCGTCTACGGCTTCAGCGAGGCCCAGTCCTCCGGCTGGTCGTCCCCGCTCGTCCTCGGCCTGCTCTGCGGCGCCGTGGCGCTCCTCACCGTGTTCGCCTGGTGGCAGACCCGCGCGCCGAGCCCGCTGCTGCCGCCGCACGTCATCCACGACCGCAACCGGGGCGGCTCCGTCCTCACCATGTGCCTGACGACGATCGGCATGTTCGGGCTGTTCCTGTTCCTGACGTTCTTCCTGCAGAACATCCTCGGCTACTCGCCGCTCAGGACCGGTCTGGCCTTCCTCCCGATGTGCGCGATGATCATCATCGGCTCGACGCAGATCGCCGCCCGGCTGCTGCACTTCGTACCGCCGCGCCTGCTCATGGGGCCCGGACTGCTGCTCGCGGCGGGCGGGCTGTTCACGCTCACCTTCATCGACCCGCACTCCAGTTACGCGGCCCACATCCTGCCCGGCACGCTGATGCTCGGCCTCGGCATGGGGCTGACCTTCCTGCCCGTCATGTCGGTCGCCACGTCAGGGGTCGCGCCGAAGGACGCCGGGGTGACCTCCGCGACCGTCAACACGGCGCAGCAGGTCGGCGGCTCCATCGGTACGTCGCTGCTCAACACGGTCGCGACGACCAGCACCACCGCCTATCTGACCGGCCGCCTCGCGGCGGCGGCGCGCGCGGGCGGGCTCACCCCGGCGGAGCGGACCGCGCTCGTGAAGACGGGGACGGTCCACGGCTTCACGGTCGCCATCGGCTGGGCGGCGCTCATCCTGGTGGTGGCGGCGATCCTCGCGATGGTGCTGGTCACCGCGGACGCACCGCGCCGGCGGGAGCGGAGCGCGGGCACCGCCCCGGCCGTCGTCCCGGGTCGCGGGTGAGTCAGCCGCGCCCCAGCGCGGCCAGCGCCGCGTCCGTCAGCCGGAACACCGTCCACTCGTCCTGCGGGAGCGCCCCCAGGGACCGGTAGAAGGCGATCGACGGCTCGTTCCAGTCGAGCACCGACCACTCCAGGCGCTCGTAGCCGCGCTCCACGCAGATCCGGGCCAGCTCCGCCAGCAGCGCCTTGCCGTGGCCGCCGCCCCGGCGGTCGGGGCGTACGTACAGGTCCTCCAGGTAGATGCCGTGCACCCCACGCCAGGTGGAGAAGTTCAGGAACCAGAGCGCGAACCCGACCGGCTCGCCGTCCGCCGTCTCCGCGAGGTGCGCGAAGGCCGCGGGGCGCTCCCCGAAGAGCGCCTCGTGGAGCTGTTCCTCGGTCGCGCGCGCCTCGTGCGGGACCTTCTCGTACTCCGCGAGCTCCCGGATCATCGCGTGGATCACCGGTATGTCGGCGGGTGTGGCGGTGCGGATCATGTGCCCAGCTTGCCCTCTCCCCCGGTCAGCGCGCCAGCAGCGCCCGGCCGATGGACACCTGCACGGGATCGAGCTCCCGGTCCCCCTCCCGCAGCTGCCAGAGCAGGTTCTGGAGGACGCGCCCCAGCGTCCAGGCCCTGGCGGCGCCCCGGTCCAGGCCCAGCGTCTCCGTCAGCAGGTCGAAGCGCCACAGGGTGTCGTCCGGGTCGAAGCGGTTGCGCAGCGCGGGCATCAGCTCGAAGCCCGGGTCGCCCGCCAGGGGCTTCGGGTCGATCGCCAGCCAGGGTTCCCGGTCCGCCGCGAGGATGTTCTCGAAGTGCAGGTCCCAGTGGAGCAGCCGGTCGCCGGGCGCGTCCGCGACCTCCCGTACCGCCGCCGCGCAGTCCAGCACCAGCCGCCGGTCGGGACCGGCCGGCAGGGCCGCCGCCCGCGCGGGTGTCTCGTCGAGCATCCGCGCCGCGATGTCCCCGAGGCGGCGCAGCTCCGGCGGGGCGGGCGCCGCGCTCAGCCGGGCCAGCAGCCCGGCGAGGACCGGCATGGCCGCCCGCGGTTCCAGCGTTTCGAGGTCGCGGGTGCCCAGCCGCTCCAGCAGCAGGGCGCCCGTCGTACCGTCGTACCGCAGCAGCCGTACGGCGCCGTCGCCGCCCCAGGCGCGCAGCGCCACCGGCTCGCCGGCCGTCTCGTCGTCCACCGCCTGGAGTTTGAGCATCGCGGGCGTGCCGTCCTCATCCGCCACCGGCAGCACCAGCGCGCATCTGCCGCTCAGCGAGGGGCCGTCGACCCGCAGCCGCCAGCGCGCCAGCAGTTCGGCGGCCATGCCCGGCAGAGCGGCGACGAACGCCCGGCCCTCGGGGCCGTGCCACGTCGCCTGCCTTTCCGCGAACTCCTCCGGGATGTCAATCACGGCTCCGATCCTAGAGCCGTGGGTGAATCGCCCCATGCGCCGTTTTCTCAAGGCCTGGGCCAGGATCCGCGGCTGGATCACGAGTGCTCCCGGCACCTATCTCTGGCTGGCCGCGCTCTTCGTCACGACGGTCGCGCTGCACCAGATGTCGCCGGATTTCGAGGAGGACTTCCTGCGGCAGCGCTCGACCAACATCCACGAGCTGTCCACCGACCCGCTCCGGGTCCTCATCGCCAGCGCGTTCTGGATCGACGGCGGTACGTGGCTCCCGTACGCCGTGCTCTACACGGTGTTCCACGCCCCGGCCGAGCGGTGGCTCGGGACGCTGCGCTGGCTCGCGGTCGTCCTCCTCGCCCATGTCGGCGCCTCGCTGATCAGCGAGGGGATCCTCGGCTGGGCCGTCCGCCACGGGAACGCGCCGCAGTCGGCGGTCAACACCCTGGACGTCGGGGTGAGTTACGCGCTCGCCGGGGTGATCGGCGTTCTGGCGTACCGGATTCCCCGGCCCTGGCACCTGCCGTATCTCGCGGTGGTCCTGATCTTCTTCGGCACGCCGTTGTTCGTCGGGCGTTCCTTCACCGATCTGGGCCACTTCGCGGCCGTGCTCATCGGTCTCGCGTGCTACCCGCTGACGCGGGTGGCGGGCCGGCCCGCCACCTTCCGCCTGGCCGGCCGGTCCGGCGGCCGACGGACCGGGTGCCCGGCCGGGCACCGGCGCGGGTGCCGTGCCGGGCGCCGTGCCGGGCGCCGTGCCGGGCGCCGGATCAGGAGGCGCCGGACCGGCCGACGGTGAACGTGGCTCCGGGCTCCGCGTGCTCGACCGGCCCGGCGAACCGGGCGGCGGCGCGCGTCACCGCCTGCCGCGGGGTGAGGAAGCGGCCGACGAGCGGGAGACGGGCGGGACGCGACCAACGGACCGGCCCTGAACTGGTCATGACGGTCCGACTACGCTGGTCCCGTGGTTCCCGGACGATGGAGTGTAAGCATGAGCGCTGGTCGGACAGCGGCGGTCCAGCAGGCGGCGCCGGTACGGGCCGGGCACCGGCTGGAAATCGCCCGCGCCGCCACCGAACTGTTCACGGCCAAGGGGGTCGAGCACACCTCCCTCGCCGACATCGCCGACTCGGCCGGCATCCCGACAAGCACGCTGTGGAGCCACTTCACCTCCAAGGAGGAGTGCGTCGCGCCCCTCTACTCCTTCGGTACGGAGCGGATCGCCCGGCGGCTCGACACCTGGCCGCCGGACCACCCCCTCATCGACGCCTTCGACGCCTTCGACGGCGAGGACTGGCTGACACCGCCCGGCAGCAACGGCGAGGTGACCCTGCTCGCCGTTCTCGACGCGCTGCGGCTGACCCGTGACGAGCCCGGTCTGCACGCGGTGTGGATACGCGAGAGCTTCGCCGCGCTGCCGCTCGTCGCCCGCGCCCTCGCCGCCCGCTCGGGCCGCGCGGAACCGGGGCTGGACGCCACCGTGCAGGCGGGCATGCTGCTCTCCGCGCTCCAGCTGGCGCTCCGGGCGTACGCCTGGACGCCCCCGGAGGCGCGCCATGTCGACCTCGTGGAAACCCTCCTGGAAGCGGTACGGGTCGCGATGCGCGGCCTGCCCGCCTGACGAACCGGCTGACGAACCACCGGACGACCCGACTGACGATCCGACCGACGCCCCGACTGACGATCCGACTGACATTCGGCCGATCTGCTGGCTGCGCCCCTTTCCTGTCGCTACGGTGCCTGACATGGACTCCAAGGACGAGCACTCCGAAGAGCACGTCAAGGACGAACGATCCGCCGAGGACTGGCCGCTCCCTCCCTCCTGGATGTGGGGCTGCGCGGAGTGCACCGTGTTGTACAAGGCGATGAAACGGGCCCCCGAAGTGGTGGACGCGGCGCGCGCGGCGGGCGGACCTGGCATCGACTACGACCCCATGGACACCGTGGTGACCACGCAGATCCGGCTCGCGCGGCACATCGCCACCGACCACGCCCAGGATGTCCCGGCCGTGGACGAGAGCTGCGACCGGTGTGTGTCGGACATCAGCGCCAAGCAGTTCCCCGCCGTACTCATGCTGGAGCACCGGGCCCGCCACCTCTTCGCGCCACCGAGCATCGCCGGCCTGATCTGACGACCGCGAGCGACGTACGGCCCGGGCCCACCGGCGACCGGCCGGTGGCGTACCGCGACCGGTCACCGGAAGGCGGCGGCGTTCTCCTCGGCCCACTGCCGGAACGTCCTGGCGGGGGCGCCGGTGGTCCGTACGACGGTGTCGCGCACCTTCAGCAGCTCGTCGTTGACGTCGCCGCCCGTCACGTCGAGCACCGCGTCCGCGGCCTCGTTGCCGAAGAAGGCGGCCAGCCGGCGGTGTGCCTCCCGCCGGCCGGTCTCCACGCACGGCACGTCCCGCCCCAGGGCCGCCCCGATGTCCCCGACCTGCTGCCGGGCCGAGACAGGCGCCGGTCCGGTCAGCTCGTACGTACGCCCGTGATGCCCCGGGCCGGTCAGCGCCACGCGGGCCACCGACGCGATGTCCGCCGGGTGGACGGTCGGGAGGCCGGTGTCCGCGTAGGGCACGCGGACCGTTCCGCGGACGCGGACGGTGTCCGCCCACAGCAGGGCGTTCGAGGCGAACTGCGTCGGCCGCAGGATCGTCCACTCCATGCCGCTCCCCTTGAGCGCGCGCTCGACGGCCAGGTTCTCCCGGGCGGGGCCCAGGTGCGGGTGGGTCAGGGCGGTGATGGACGACACCAGCACCACCTGTTCCACACCCGCCGCCCGGGCCGCCGCGAGGATCTCCGCGTCCGCCCCGGCCCGTGGCACGACGCGCGACACGAGGAAGAGCGCGCGCACCCCGGCCAGCGCGGGCCCCAGCGACTCCGTACGGGCGAGGTCGCCGCCGAACGCCTCGACTCCGTACGGGATCCCGCCCCCGGCGCGGGCCCGTTCGGGATCCCGGGTGAGCGCGCGCACCGGCCCCGCGCCCGCCGCCCGGAGCTGCCGGAGGAGGGCGCTGCCGACGTTTCCGGTGGCGCCGGTCACGAGGATCATGAGGTTGCTCCCGTCGTCGGGCGGTGTTCGGTACGCCACGAACGTAGAACCTCGACCAAACTTCAGGTCAAGAAGCCCTCGGCCCCTCGGACCCTTGCCCCCTCAGCATCACTTCGTCGCCCCGGAGACCTCCGCCGGCTCGGCGGCGTGTCCCGCGGCGGCCGATCCCGCCGCCGGGGCGGCCGCGCGGTGGCGCGGGAGGAAGAGGCAGAGGGCGAAGGCGAGGAGGGCGGCGCCGCCGCCGATCGCCATGACCACCTTGAAGCCGTCCTCGGAGGGCAGGGCGGTGGTGCCGAGGGTGATGGTCATCTGGGCGAGGACGACACCGGCGACCGCGCTGGCGAACGACGTACCGATGGACCGCATCAGGGCGTTGAGGCTGTTCGCCGCGGCCGTCTCGGACGGCGGCACGGCGCCCATGATCAGGGCGGGCATGGCACCGTACGCGAAGCCGACACCGGCGCCGATGACACAGGAGGCCAGGATGAGGTGCCACACCTCGGACATCAGCAGGATGTTGAGGCCGTAGCCGGTGGCGACGATGAGGGCGCCGATCATCAGGGTGACCTTCGGCCCCTTGCTCTTGGAAATGCCCGCGGACAGCGGGGCCATCGCCATCATCACCAGGCCCTGCGGGGCGAGGACCAGGCCGGTGTAGAGCATCGACTTGCCCAGGCCGTAGCCGGTGACCTCGGGGAGCTGAAGGACCTGCGGCATGACCAGCGACATGGCGAACATCGAGAAACCGAGCGCCACCGAGGCGAGGTTGGTGAAGAGCACCTGACGGCGGGCGGTGGTACGGAGGTCCACCAGCGGCTCCGCGGTCCGCAGCTCGAAGAAGCCCCACGCCACCAGGTCGACGACCGCGAAGGCGAACAGACCGAGGACGGTGCCGCTGGTCCATCCCCAGTCGCCGCCCTTGGAGATGCCCAGCAGCAGGGTCACCAGGCCGGCCGCCAGTCCGAGAGCGCCGAGCAGGTCGAAGCGTCCGCCGGTGCGCACCTTGGACTCGGGCACGAGCACCACGACGAGTACGGCGGCGACGGCACCGAGGGCCGCCGAGGTCCAGAACAGCACATGCCAGTCGAACCGGTCGGCGATGAGCGCGGCCGAGGGCAGGCCGAGCGCGCCGCCCACCCCGAGCGAGGCGCTCATCAGCGCGGTCGCCCCGGCGAGCCGCTCGGGGGGCAGCACGTCCCGCATGATGCTGATGCCGAGCGGGATGACGGCGCCGGCCATGCCCTGGAGCACCCGGCCGACGATCATCGGGACCAGGGTGTCGCTCAGCGCGCAGACGACCGATCCGGTCACCAGCAGGGCGACGCTGACCAGCAGCATCCGGCGCTTGCCGTACATGTCACCGATGCGCCCGGCGACCGGGGTGGCGACGGCGGCGGCGAGCAGGGTGGCGGTGACCGCCCAGGCGGTGTCCGACGCCGGGGCGTCGAGGTACTTGGGCAGATTCGGGACGATCGGGATCACCAGGGTCTGCATCAGCGAGACGACGATTCCGGCGAAGGCCAGGACCGCCACCACGGCGTTCGCCCTCGGCGGGGCGGCGCCCCCGGGGACGGGTCGGGCAAGAGTGTCGGACATGGAAGTTTTCCTCCGCGGAAGTCATCGGTCGAAGAGCCGTCGGACGGGATCCCACCCGTCCTGCTTGACTCAGGCAACCATATTCCTATTGATTGACTTAAGCAACTTTACTTAACCGTGACCGACCCTTCGACAGCCACGCCGACCCTTCGGCAACCGCACCAGCGGCCGGAAATCGACACTCTTGCTTAACTCAGGCAAGTAGCTCTACGGTGGTCCCATGTCCACACCCCCACCCGCGGCGGAGCCTCCGGGCCAACCCGTACCGGCGGACCTGACGAACGAGATCGAGCGCGGCCTCACCCGCCTCACCTATCTGACCGGCCGGATCCGGCGGCACGAACACCTGAAGGCCGGGACCGGGCTGCCGCTCGACCGGGCCGCCGTGGCGATCCTGCGACACCTCGCCACAGCCACCGAACCGCCGCGCCCCGGCGCCCTCGCGGTCCGGCTCTCCGTGGAGGCGTCCCATGTCGCCCGGCAGCTACGCCACTTGGAACAGGGCGGTTACGTGCTCCGCGCCCCCGACCCGGCCGACCGCCGCGCGCAGCGCATCCGGCTCACGGACACCGGGCTGGCCGCGGTCGACCGCGTACGGGAGGTGAGCCGCCGGAGCATGGCGGAGGCCCTGGCCGACTGGTCGCCGGAGGAACTGCGGCAGTTCGCCGCCCTCTTCCGCCGGCTGGTCGACGACTTCACCGCCGGCTCCGAGGACAGCTCCGAGCACCGTGCCGATGCCCGGCCCCCCGCCTGACGCCGGAACCGCGCCCCGCGCGGACCGGCCCTCCTACCGGCCCTCCTACCGGTCGCCTCACCGGCCTTCTCACCGGCCTTCTCACCGGTCGCCTTACCGGCCCCTCTTACACGAATGGCCTTGTCATGCAGAGCAGCCTCGAAGAGAAACCCTCGCCGCGCCGAGCCGGCGGGCAGCACGTCCTGGTTGTCGCGGACGACCCCGGTGTCAGCGAACTGCTCGCCACCACCATGGAGTTGGCGGGCTACCGGGTCGGCACCGCATACACCGGCGCGGAAGGGATGGTACGGCTCACACAGCACCGTTTCGATCTGGTCGTCTGGGACGCCACGCTGCCGGACCTGGCGGGTTTCGCGCGGGGGCGCCGTGTCGTACCGGCGGACCGCCCTCCGCTGCTCTTCCTGGCCGCGTGCGACGCGCTCCCCCGTCTCGCCCGCGAACTGAGTCCGGGGGCCGAGGACTACGTCACCAAGCCGGTACGGATCGCCGAGGTGCTGGCCAGGGCCGAGGCCCTGCTGGGCGCCCGCCGTCCCGACCGGTACGAGGGGCCGCCCTGCTACGGCGACCTGGTCCTGGACGACGCCACGTGCCGCGCCCGGCGCGGGCCCCGGCCGCTCGGCCTCACACCCGCCGAGTACCGGCTGCTGCACCACCTGATGGCCAACGCGGAGCGCGTCCTGTCGAAGGAGCAGATCAGCCGGCACGTCTGGGGCGAGTTCCGGGCCGGACAGGCGATCGAGAAACTCGTCTCGCGGCTGCGGCAGAAGGTGGACCAGGAAGAGCCCGCGCTGGTGCACACACACCGGGGCTTCGGCTACTGGCTCGGCTGCCCCGGCCACTGAACCGGCCGGTCCCGGCCATACACCGTATCCGCGCGCGCCGGGGTCGATATGATCCAGTGTTGACAATGGCTTTGGGCAGCTCACACCGGAGGTCGGCCCCATGTTTGACGCGCTGAAGGACCTGAAGGACAAGGCCACGGACCTCGCGAGCGAGCATGGCGAGGTGATCGGCAACGGACTGGAGAAGGTCGCCGACGTGATCGACGACAAGACCGACGGCAAGTACAGCGACCACCTCGACACCGGCGTCGACAAGGCGAAGGACTTCCTGGAGGGCCTCCAGGACAAGAAGTCCTCGGACTGACCCACCCCGCGGACCGCCCCGGGGAAGACCCGGGGAAGTCCTGGGACCGACCCGGCCTGCGAACCGCCCGGCCCGACCGCCCCGGGCCGCCCGCCCCGCGCGGCGGCGTCGCACCGGGACCGCCACGCGTACCCGGCGGTCCCGGAACACCCGGCCCCTCGCGGCCCCGTAACCCCGCACCCCTCCACCCCCGTAACCCCCTGGTCCCGTAATTCCTCAGCCCGTTGACCCTTCCCCAGGAATTGCAAACTTCTGCAATTGCCTACATGCTGTACGGGCCGCGCGCCCCGCCGTGGGAGCGGTGCGGCCGGAGGGAGAGCGAGGGTTTCGTGGGGGTTCCGCTGTACCAGGCGAAGGCGGAGTTCTTCCGGATGCTGGGGCACCCGGTGCGCATCCGGGTGCTGGAACTCCTGCAGGACGGCCCGTTGCCCGTACGGGACCTGCTCGCCGCGATCGAGATCGAGCCCTCCGCGCTCTCCCAGCAACTGGCGGTGCTGCGCCGCTCCGGGATCGTCACCTCCAGCCGCGAGGGCCCGACCGTCGTCTACGAACTGGCGGGCGGAGACGTCGCGGAGCTGCTGCGGGCCGCGCGGCGGATCCTCACCGAGATGCTGGCCGGTCAGCACCAACTCCTGGAGGAACTGCGGGAGGCGGAGGTCCGGTGACCCGCCGCATCGCCCCGCTGCCCCACCGCCACGTACTGACCCTGCCCGCCAGACCCGCGTCCGTACGCACGGCGCGCGAGACCACCCAGCAGCTCCTAGCCGAGTGGGGCATCAGCCCGCACCACCCCGCGGTCGACCCGGCCCTGCTGATCCTGAGCGAACTGGTCACGAACAGCGTCCGGCACGCCGCGTCCCACTCCCCCCACGTCACCGTCAGCTACGCGGCGGGCTATGACACCCTCGTCTTCGCCGTCCACGACCGCCACCCCTACCAGCCCACCCTCCGCACCACTCCCACCGGCACCACCGCGGGTGCGGCCACGGGCGGCGCGAGCACGGGGCTGGCCACCGTCGCCGAACTCACGTCGAGCCTCGCGGGCAGCGCGGCCGTACACCAGGACGGGGACGGCGGCGGCAAGAGCATCTGCATCACGCTCCCGCTCTAGGGCCTGCCCGGGCTAGGGCCTGCCCGGGCTAGGGCCTGCCCGGGCTAGAGCCTGCCCGGGCCTGTCGCGGCGGTCGGCGCTCCAGGGCGCCAACCCTCCCCAGCCGTACGGCGCCTCCCTCAGACCCGGCCCATGGCCCTGGTCACGGTGATCTCGATGACCACCCGCTCCGGGTTGACCCGGGGCGGCTTGTAGCGCCGGGTGTAGCGCCGTTCCGCCTCGGCGACCGCCTCCGGGTCGCGGCTGACCACGGCGGTCCCTTCGAGCGTGGCCCATCGGGCTCCGTCGGCCTGGCTGACCGCGACGTACGCGTCCGGACCGGCCGCGACGACGTTCCTGGCCTTCGTCGTCCCACCGCCGGTGATGACACGGGCGAGGCCCGCCTCGGGGTCGTAGGTGACGCCGACGGGCACCAGATGCGTCGTACCGTCCGGCCGGCGCGTGGCGAGCAGGCACACGTGCCGCTCCTCCCAGAACGCGAGGAAGGCCGGATCCGCGAGCAGGCCGGGTGGTGCCATGGTGGAGGTCCTCCGGGTGGTAGCAGTGGAAGCATCGGTTCCGCGGCGGGTCGGCGGCCCCGTACCCGCGATGCTACGTGCGGCCGGGGAGACGGGTGTGTCCGCATTCCGGGGCCGCGGCGTTTCATGCGCCGGTCCCCTCGATGCCCCCCGATGGTGTGCACACGACCGCTTTTCCGCGCCGCCGCCCCCGCACCGCCCGGATAGTGAAGTCGCGCCCGGACACGGGCCGCGGAGGACCGGAAAGCAGAGGTGAGCGTCATGCGTACCGTTGAGGCGACCGACCGGGTCGAGCTCGTCTTCTCACTCTTCGACGCGGACGGGAACGGCTACCTGGAGGCCGGCGACTTCGACCTGATGGGCAGGCGGGTGGCCGAGGCGGCGACGGCCTCGGGCGACGCCGGGAAGAGCGCGCTGCTCGACGCCTTCCACCGCTACTGGACCACGCTCGTCACCGAGTTGGACGCCGATGACGACGGGCGGGTCAGCCGGGAGGAGTTCACCGCCTGCGTCCTCTCGCCGGAGCGGTTCGAGGCGACGATCGACGCGTTCGCCGTCGCGCTCGCCGCGCTCGGCTCCCCGGAGGGGGACGGCTTCGTCGCCCGGCCCGTCTTCAGGGACCTGATGATCGCCATCGGTTTCGAACGGCCCAACATCGAGGCGCTGTTCGACGCCTTCGGGCCCACGGACGACGACCGCATCGCGGTGGACGTCTGGGCGGAGGGGATCAGGGACTACTACCGCCCCGAGAAGGCCGGCATCGCCGGGGACCACCTGACCGGGCGCGTGACGCGGTGACCGTGGCCGGCGCCCCCGAACTGGACCCCGGTGTGGCGGAGGGCGTCGGCAGGACCGCCCTCATGGTGGCCGCCGCCCGCGCCATCGAGACCCACCGCCCCGACTCCCTGGTACGGGACGAGCTGGCCGAGCACTTCGTCCGGGCGGCACCGGCCTCGGCGGGCTGGCCGGTCAGGCCCGACCAGGTGCCCGGGGACGGCGCGGACCCCCTCTGGGACCGGCTCGGCCGGTACTTCGGTCTGCGCACCCGGGTCCTGGACGACCATCTGCTCCGCTCGACGGCGGCCGGCGTACGCCAGGTGGTGCTGCTGGGCGCGGGCCTGGACTCCCGGGCGTTCCGGCTCGGCTGGCCGCCCGGCTGCGTGGTCCACGAGATCGACACCGCGGCGGTCCTGGCCTTCAAACAGGCGGTGCTCGACCGGTCGGGGGCCGTCCCCGCGGCCGACCGCCGACCGCTCGCGGCCGACCTGCGGCACGACTGGGCCGACGCCCTGACCGGCGCCGGCTTCGATCCGGCCGTACCGACCGCCTGGCTCGCCGAGGGGCTGCTGCTGTACCTCCCGGCGGCGGCCGAGCGCCGGCTCATGGCGACGGTGGACCGGCTGAGCGCGGCCGGGAGCACACTGGCGTACGAGATCAAACGGGTGACCGAGTCACCGGAGGTACTCGCCAGTCCCGTCTACACCACGGCGAAGCAACGCATCGCCGTCGACATGCCGGCCCTCTTCGACCCGGACCCCCGCCCCGACTCGGCCGCCGAACTCACCCGGCGCCGCTGGTCGGTATCGGTCCGCACCCCGTACGACTTCACCCGCCACCACGGCCGCGGCCCCCTCCCCGAACCCGACGACGCCCTGGCGGTCAACCGCTGGATCTTCGCCCGCACGACTCGCTCGTAGCGGCGGGGCCATCGGATGTCGGCCAGTGGCCGACGGGCGCCCTTACGGTCCTCCCCGGCGCATCCCGAGACTGCTGTCCGGACCCGGGGAGGATCATGGCAAGGGCAAGGAAGCGACGAGGACCGGCCGCGTGGAAGCGTCGCCGGCGGCAGCTCAGGACCGGCCTCGTCGGTGGGGGCGTGACCGTCCTCCTGCTCGTGGTGTTCCGGGCGGTGATCTGGCCGTATCTCGTGGGCGCGCTCGTTCTCGGCGGCGCCGCCGCCGGCGGGTGGTGGCTGTGGCGTACGGACCGGCTGATCAAGGGTGGTGACCGGCGATGGCGACAGGACGAGGCGGTGAAGGCCGGGCACCGGACGCTCGCCGAGGTCGATGTGATGACGGGGACGGAGTTCGAGGACTTCGTCGTGGAACTCTGCCGACGGGACGGCTGCACCGGAGTACGGAGGGTCGGCGGCTCCCACGACAACGGGGCCGACGTGCTGGGGCGGCTTCCCGACGGCCGCAGCATGGTGATCCAGTGCAAGCGCTACACGCCCAGGAAGAAGATCCCGAGCCGGGAGGTCCGTGACCTTCTCGGGGCGAGAGTGCACTTCAAGGCCGACGTGGCGATCTTCGTGGCCACGACGTACTTCAGCGGGCCGGCTGAGAACTTCGCCACGGAGAACGACGTCCTCGCCGTCCACCGTGACCACCTCGGGCTGTGGAACAACGGTGCGTCGCTGGTGTCACTCGGCGCGGTGAACGGCTCGGGGCAAGGGGACCGCCGGCACCGGGCTCGCTGGAAGGAGACGTACGAGTAGCGGCGGAGGACGGCCGGACAGAACGCCGGCACCGAGGACGCCCCGCCGAAGTCGGCGCCGAAGTCTCCGACGAACCAAGGATTCCTGATCACGGCGCCCTTGTCGGACCCCTCTGACAGGCTCCTTCGCATGCCGCACGAAACCCTCTTCGATTTCGTCCAGATCACCGATCCGCACGACGTCCACCCCGAACTCCGACAGGAGCTGATCGACTGCTGGATCGCCGTCACCAACGCGGGAGGCGCCGCAGGTTTTCCGTTCCCGCCTGTCGGTGCGGACGACGTCGTGCCTGTCGCGGACAAGCTCCTCGGCCGCCTCGACCCACAGCAGAGCCGACTCCTCATCGCCAGGAGTGACAACGTCCTCGCCGGATGGGTCGTCCTCAACCGTGACCCCTACCGACTCGTCGGGCACTGGGGCACCGTTCACCACCTCCAGACCCATCCCCACTGGCGCGGACGAGGCATCGGCGTCGCCCTGGTCCATGAGCTCCGGAAGATCGCCCGGGACGAGCTGGGGCTGGAGCAGCTGCATCTCGCCGCCAGGGGAGGCGAAGGGCTGGAGAACTTCTACGAGCGGCTCGGATGGCGCGAGGTCGGTCGCTGGCCCGGAGCCCTCCGGCTCGCCCCCGACGACACCCGTGACGAGGTCCTCATGGTCCTCGCCCCACTCTGATCACAGAGGCACGGGGCCGCGGCGCCCCGGCCGTGCCCGCTGCCGCGCACCGGGCCGCAGCAGACAGCTTTTCCCAGAATTCAACATGGTCGCCCGGCCACGACGGAGCCGAGACAATCCGGTCCGCCGGACCCACAAACAGAAGAGAGTGTGGACACGTGGCGACGACGACCAGATATGCGCCGGTATCTCCCCAGGTCCCACCAGCGCCGATTCCCGTACTGAACCGGCGGCCGCTGCTCGCCGTCTGTGCCGGGCCGGGTTCGGTACTGCCGGCCCTGTCGGCGCGACACGGATATCACGTCGACGAGCTGTACAACCGGGCGTCCAGGGAGCACATGCCGGGACCAGCCCTGGTGCCCGGTCACGGGCCGGTTCGGGAAAGCCGATCGCGATGAGGCCGAGCGGGGAAACGCTGGGAACGGGCGACTTCGTCAGCGAGACGCTCATGCCGAGGAGCAGGGTCTGGAACAGGAGGTTACGAGATCTTGATGGTCACCCCCTTTTGGGCGAGGTGATGAGGAGCATCGAGCAGTACCGTCACGCTTTCGGGGAAGCGCGGGGAGCACCGGAGGAGAATCTCGCGCGCCTGTCGGGGACGATGGAAGAGGCATCCGCGATGGTGGCTGTCCTCACGCGCAACAAGCAGGCCCGGGAACTCAGTCGGGAACGCTTCACGAGCGCGGTACGGCAGACACTCGGTACGCCACCGTGGCCCAGTAGCTCAAGCGGGAAAGGGCGCCGGCCGAGACCAACGGAGGGGCCAGATCACCAAGCGGAGCAGGCGCACCCCGTAAGCCCTGGCCCCCTCCGCTCACGGCATCGCTCACGCAAGTCGACCCACGGCTCCTCGACCGCCCCTCACGTCATGCGTCGAGCAGCAGAGAACCCCAGGCCAGAAGCTGTCTGACCTGGGGTTCACGCAGAGCCCCCTGTCGGATTCGAACCGACGACCTACGCATTACAAGACCGTGAGCGATCGTGCCGCCTGGTGCCCGGTCGTGTTGCCGAGTGACGTTTTGCCTGACCAGTGCATGTTCGGCTGCTTGACCTGTGCTACCTCGTATTTCGTCGTCCAAAGGCGTCCGGCCACCGGCTGGCCACCGGAGGGGCGACCGATGAGGCTGCAAAGGGGCGCCAACGGGTTGTAGGTCTTCCACAGTGCCTCCTGTGGCCGAAAATTCCTCGGCGACATCTTCGAACACAGCCAGAACCAGTTCGCTGAGGCTGACCCGAAGTCCATCCCTACGATTGTTGTCATCAAGGCGGCACGGTCTGCCCTCGGTGAATCTAGCGTGAAGTTCGTAGGCGGCGGAGGCATACAAGGCTGCAGGCGACTTCGAGTACGCCCTAATCTAGGACAGGTACTGTCTTGATCAGACATCCTCTCGCTGCAGGAGCCGGAGACGGCCAGGCCCTCAATTCGGGCCCGGTGGAGGGGTGTGTAGTCGCGATGACCGCCAATTCTTCAATGGCGCGGCGCCGGCACCTTTGGCTAGTGAGCCGTCTTCGTTGTGGTCGGGCATGCCGAGGAGTTGCCGCACGATGGGGTTGGTCGTGGGGTCTGTCATCAGGTCGGTGGCCGGGTCGTCGACGGGGTGGAGCCAGCGGTAGCCGTACTGGAACATCAGGGCGATGCGGAGGTGTCCGGAGAGGTTGACGCCGCCAGCGTGCCAGGTGCGGTTCTCGAGGAGGACGGCGTCGCCTTCGGTGAGGGCAGGGGTGAGGGCGCCGGGGGGATCGATCGTGCCGGCGGGGATGGCGGGTTCGTGGGTGAGGGTGTGGCTGCCCGGCAGGAACATCGTGAGTCCGCAGTCGTCCGTGATGGGGGTGAGGTAGGGGCGACTTTGATGGCCATGCGGGGGGGGTGTGGGCGAGTTCGAGGTCGGTGGTCACTCCGTACATGTCGCGGTGCCATCCGGGGTGCGCGGGGGTGCGGATGGTGCGTGGCCGGCCGGAGGGAAGTGCTATGCGGTGGGCGGAGAGCAGGTGCAGGTTGGGGCTGAGGAGCTCGACGACGGTGGGGAGGGTGCAGGGGTTGGCCAGGAGCGGGAGGAAGGCGCGGTCGAGGGCGAGGCATCCGCAGAAGCCGTCCTTGCCATCGCCGCCGCGGTCGCGGCCTCGGGCGATGTCGCCGGCGAGCGGCGGTCAGCAGGCTGTCGCGCAGTTCGAGGGTGATGGCGTCGCGGATGACGGCGTATCCGTCGGTGTCGAAGGCGTTCACGACCTTCGGGGCGGGGACCTGAGAGGGCTGGAGGGAAGTGGTCATGATGTGGTCGCCTTGGGGCTTGCAAAAACCCCATCACCGCAGGTCAGATCTCTCTGGTGGAAGCTGCCGAAAACGCTTCCCCTGCTCCCGCGAACCGCACCGCTCATCGCCGCAGTCAGAGACGTCACCTGTCCGCTCCGGATACGACCGAGGCGGCGACGGGTCAGAGGCCGTCGAGCAGCCCCGCCAAGGACAAGGGGCAAGCTGGTAGTCGTGGACCCGCCAGCCTCGATCGATGCTCTGCCGCTGGCAGAGGCCCGGGACATGGTCTGCCCGGTGGCCTATCTGCCAGGGCTGACGATGACGCGGATCGCCGGTCTCGATCCGAGCGAGGCCAAGACCGATGCCCGCGACACGTTCGTCATCGCGGACACGGCCCGCCTCACGCCACACAGGCTCCGCTCGATCAATCGGATCGCCGACGTCCGCCTCAACGGCGAAACGGGAACTACGCACCCTGGCCAGCGGCATGCGACGCGACCAGGCAGCCATCCAAGCCGCCCTCACCACCACCTACACATCCGGCGCAATCAAAGGCAACGTCACTAGAATCAAAATGCTGAAGAGACAGATGTACGGCCGAGCCACCTTCGGCCCACTCCGACGCCGCATCCTTCTCTCAGCATGATCAAACAGCCACTACCCCCGAAATGGAGACAGAGCCGAAAGATCGAGCCAGAACGTATGGCCATATCGTGCGGAGGATCCCATCATTCGATGGACGTCATGATCGTCGTGGTCAAAGAGTCCATGGTGCCAAGGACTTGCCCTTCCGACGTGTCCTTCACCTGATCCAGAAACTGCTGGAGTTCCACTGGGGTGAGACTGGCCAGGTCACTCAGCGAGCGCCTGTTCGAAGCGGCGGTTCCGTTCTCCGACATGTTCATCCTTAGCCGAGGTAGGAGTATTACGTACCAGCTGGCGCGTTCGAGCTGTCACGGAACCTGATGCAAATACTCACGCATCCGCGCCAACAGCAGCAGCGCATCGCTCCGCTTGGTGTCAGGCGCGGAGGTCGCGAAATATCGTTCGATGCGGGCGTGTTCACTGGATGAGACTTCCCCGCGAAGCAGCATCAGCACCGTGCGCGTGTTGCGCTGCGGGAAATATAGCTCTTTACCGATCCGCAGGAATCGCTCTCCTGTATCGTCTGCGAATGCGCCAGCCGTAAGCCCGGATTCGATGGCGAACCTGTAGTTGATCATTGGCTCGGACAGAGCGTTCAGATTCACCTCGTCATAGATTACTGCGACCTCGTCGTCCGCATCGATACGCCCGGTGAAGTACTCCTCGTATATCTTGCCGACACCCACCATGCCGAACGGTGAGCACTCCGCAGCGCGCAGCGCCCCCATACTGGAGGAACCGAAGACCGTCACGCCAGCATCGATCGCCTCCAGCACTTCCTTGGGCGATATACACAAGCTCTGCAAAAATTTGCCGTCGACTATCCCGATAGCTTTGGGCGGTTCATCCCTTGCCAGCAACTCTGCGATGTCGCCGCGCTTCACAGGTGGCACAAATTCCGCATCGAGTTCATATGCAGCGGCGGCGGTTTCGATGCTCGGTCCGATGAAAACTACAGCCGTACTCATGCTCCGGCCTCCTGCCGCTGCCCGTCACGATCGTCCACCTGACGCTTCATCTGGGACAGCTGAGCGACGGCTTGGTTCCAAGCGCGTGCTCCCCGTCCGCCAATCCTGCTGTGATCCACAGCCCAAGATTCGAGCTGGGGCACCATCACCCGTACTACTTTCACCGGGATCCCGGGCGGTGAGAGGTCGACAACCATGACGCGCGGAATCCCGGCTTCCAGTAGACGATCGATGATCAGACGGACGTCATCCATCACATCCCCGGACTTCCAGGTGGGAATGTCGGAGAACTTGACCACTCGATGCTGCGGTCGCCAAGCCCACGCACCCTGGTCGATGGTCGACGACCGCTGTACGTGCTTCTGGTACTTGCTAACCAGCTCGTTCGGCAGCCTGATGTCCTCACGCATCGCCTGGATGTCGACAGCCCTACTCTGCGCGCATTCGGTGATGGCGCGGATCAGCGCCACTTCGGCATCGGGGTGGGTACCGAAGCCACCGTGCCCCTTGGACATGGTGGGACCGAACTCCTCGGCCACGGCTGCGAGGAAGCTCGGGATCCCGAGGTCCGACGTAATGTGAACGATACGGATGTGCAGCCCCGCGTCCCTGAATTTCTGCACAAGTTGCTGGGCGAGTTGCGGCAAGGAGTCCAAGTCGAGGTGAGGGTGCATCTCCTTGAGCCAACGGGTGAGTTGCGCCGGCTGAGGGTCGACCAGGAGCCCCTTCTCCAAGATCTGGCACAGCTGGTTGCTCACGAGCTCCGCGTTGGTCATCGAGTCGCGCTCTATGAGTTCCGTCAGCGCGTGGCAGACCGCTTCCTCCAGGCAGTTACCGGAGGCCAGGCCATTAGTCGTGCTGACCTCGTAGGACGGTGGCTCATGGGAGTGGAGCGAGTAGACCACGCAGTCCTGCGGAACCAGCACCGACTCCTCATTCATCAGGTCATACGCCTCCACCCAGGAAAGAGGCGCGTCATCCCGGTAGTGACGTGACAGCAACACGTTGCTGTCACGCGGGTTAAAGACCTTGCGGCCGGCCTTCAGGAGCTCTTCGTAGGATGCGACGGCCGCCGGACGCATCGGCAGGCCGGCGGAGAATCGTTCTATGGCCTCCATGACCGCTGACGTCCTCGCGTCCTGTGGCGTCAGGCCCTTGCCGTTGTAGACCGAGATGATGTCGTTGGAGCGGGGGGCTATCGCGTTGTAGACGGGTATCCCCACGCGATCGAGCCAGGTGACGTCCGATATCCGGGTCACCCCCGCACTGCGCAGATAGGGCCGCACGCGTTCAAACGTCTGGGCTGAGGTGAACTCTCTGTGCACACCGCTACCGTTGACCTTGCGCACTGCACTCCTGAGCTTCACAAGTGACCTTCCCAGTTGGACTGTTCACCGGATCTTCATGCAACTGCCGCAGCCTAACTGACGATTCCCTGGTTTGATTGAGATTCGAATCTCAACGACCCTACGGCTGCGCAGGTTTCATGCTGCAAAAAGGGACTTGTCTGCTGACTGACGTTTGACATCTCAGTCCGTCGCAAAGGCTCGCTTCCTGCTGTACGAGCCAGGACGGACGTGGCGTGATCGAAGGTGGCCCGACGATGCGACGAGCCGAGAAGTTGAGCTTTTTCGCCGTTCAACCCGTCAGGGTCAGCAGTGTGCCCATACGCATGGAGTCAGGGAGCACCGATGGTGTGCGTGCCCTCACCATCAGGTCGCTCGGGATGGTGCAGTTGGAACCACTCGGTGACCAAGACTGCTGGTACGCCGCCGACAACGATGGCGTAGGTACGCCATGGCATTGCCGTCGCGTCGCCTGCACCCGTCGTCGCCGGGGCACGGCCGTGCCCCGTGGTGAGGATCTCCCTGTGCTGTTCGACACGGTGGGTGCGCAACGTGCGACCGAGCAGCTCACAGCCTTCGCTTATCTCGGTACGGGACCGCTCCGGCAGACGATCTAGAACAATGAGCGACCTCGCGTGGACGACCAGACGCCCTGTACGGCTACCAAACAGTTTCGCGTCCCTGACCAGAATGCCGGACTGGGGCAGCGTGCCGGGCCATTCTGCTAGTTCAACGGCGTTGGCAGGCCGCTGGGGGACGACTTCGACGCGCAGTGGCTCGCCGAGGAAGGACTCCAACAGGCTCGTTGTAGTGCCATCACTTGCCATAAGTACGCGATTGAGGCGGGTAGCCAGTGCTGCGTCTTGACTGATCTGGCTGCCCGCTCCGGGACCGGCCTTCATGCAATCTCCCCTGGATCTTGCTGGCAGGCATTGAGTCGACATGGCTGTCGGCTCAGGCGCCCTGGTGTGAGGAACCTTCGACGCCCGGTTCCGGAATCAATCAAGGCTGACCCCGTCCCGCGCGTTGTACTTGGTCGCCGACAGGCCACGGCTCCGATGCCAATTGTGCGCGGGTCGTGCTCTGGTACCGACCCGTCATACCCGCCCCATAGTGCTCGTTCGGGCCGCCCTCAGGCTCCGCCCAGACACCGCTGGGCGATGGAAGCGTGGATCACTGGCAGCCACTGAATATCGGAGGCTAGCTCGTCTCCCCTGGTCAGTCCAGCCCCTTTCAGCCACGTCCTAAAGGCCAACTAGGCCTGGTAGAGGCCAGCCTGACGGATCATCGTGCTATCGTCCAGCGCCGTGATCAGTGCCCTACACATGATGTCACTGGCCGCTGTTTTACCGCGCGATCTGATCAGGTACGCCCGAATGGTCCGGCCACATCACCATCAACTCCTGGTGAAACGATGCCAATACGACAAGCCCTCGCGCTCGGACGACGACGCCCTGCGTCGCACCGTGCACTCGATAACTGCCGGAAGTGTTGATGTCCAAAGTAGTCGCCTATCCTCGTCTGCACCTCGGACTGCTGGACTGCGGTCTCAGCACCTCTCGCAGATTCGGTGGCCTCGGCTTCGCCGTACAGGGACTGCCGCTGACCCTGTCGGTGCGCACCGACAAGTCGGCGAATTCCCGCCCACGCCTAGCCGGCCTCTTCGATAGCCTTGACGAGAATGCCTGCCGCGACGTCGAAGCGGTGCTGTGCCGACTCAGCCAAGACGTTGCCCTGCCAGGACTGACCCTCACACTGGAATCCGTGCCACCTCAGCACGTCGGACTCGGGAGCAAAACGACTCTCCTGCTCGCAACGGTCCGGGGAGCGTGCGCGGCAGCCGGGATACGCATGACCCCAGCGGCCATGCAGCGCGTTAGCGGCCGCGGCGGCGCCTCCGGCGTTGGTCTGACCACCTTCTTCCGCGGAGGGTTCGTGGTCGACGCAGGCCACCCACGTACTGATGGCCACGGTCTGCGGCCCTCCGGAGCGATTCACTCCGGGCGAGTCCCCACTGTCTCCGTACGCTCAGCCATGCCCAGGGAATGGGTCGTCACCTTGGCACTCGCCAACGCCAGCGGCCTGTCCGGAGCGGCGGAGGTGAAGTTCTTTGAGGAACACACTCCCATCGCAGAAGAGGATGTCCGCCGGGCGATCACCCTCGCGTACCACGAGGTAGTGCCCGCTGTCCTCGAACGCGACTTGGCTGCCCTCGGCAGAGGGCTGACCATGCTGCAGTCGGTCGGTTTCAAACGCCACGAGATCGAGGCGCAGGAAGACGCCACTCGTGACCTACTCGATGGACTGCAGTCCATCGCGGGTGTCGCGGCCGGCATGTCGAGCATGGGGCCCATGGTCTTCGCCATCCATGCCGCCAAGGACATAACCGCGGCCAGCTCCATCGTCGACCACGTACAGAAGCTCGGCGGAGAGGTGTTCGGACCCTTCCCGATGCGCAATCGGGGATACGTTCTGCACCCCTGAGCGAGGCGCAGCCGGTCGCTGAAGTTAGAGCCCTTTGGCCACGTCGGACTTGGGGCTCCCTCAGCGCGGCTATCCCATGACAGCTTTGTGATACGCATCCACACGCTCACCGATCTCCCGCTCGGACAACTCAAGACGTTCGAGGATGGTGTACCTGCCAGGCCGAGTCCGTGGCGCGTACGCAACTGCCTGGGCGAACTCGGCGTGCGACAAACCGAGATCGGAGGGCGTCCGGGGCAGGCCATGGCGCCTCAGGCATTCGGAGATCAGCTCAGCCTGCTCAAAATCCTCACGAAGGTGAGTACAGAACAGCGCCCCTACGCCCGCGAGTTCACCATGGCTGGCCGTGCCCGGGTGCAGCTGGTTGATAGCGTGCATGATCTCGTGATCGCCGCCGCTTGCCGGACGGCTCGAACCAGCCACTCCCATTGCCATGCCGGACAAAATGAGTGACTCCGCGAGTACCTTGAGGAACTGGTCGGACCGGGCGTGACCGGGTTGATGCAGGACCGATAGAGCGGCAGACCTGGCCATCGCCACGGCCAGGCCGTCCACCGGCTCTCCAATATCGACTGCCGCCAGCTCCCAGTCGGCCACGGCGGACAGGTCGCTAATGGCATCACCAATTCCGGCTGTGGACAGCGACGGCGCCGCATGCCGGACTCGGTCAAGGTCGACGATGACAGCCACGGGCATAACTACGCCGTAGGAGCCTGTTCCCGACTCGTGATTCAGAGTACTGACTGGTGACGCGATGCCATCGTGCCCCAGGCTCGTCGTCACGGCGACCATCGGAATGCCTGCCATGTGCGCGGCGAACTTGGCAACATCGATAGTCTTTCCGCCGCCGATGCCCGCGATGGCTTCGAACTGGCTGGAACGCAACTGTCGCCCCAGCGTAACCGCGCTGTCCAGTCGGCCGTCGGGGACCCGGAAGGCCTCCGCCCCTTCAATCCGCAGTTCTCCGAGAATATTGTCCCCTTGACCGGGACCAACAGCGACGGCAATCCGCCCTTGCCTTGCGATCCGAAGCTCGGCAAGGAGCGCGCCCAGACCGGCTACCGCTCCTGGCCGGATATCGATGAATACTGGCGCGACAAGCATCCGGGCCAACAGCGGCACAATTCTCCTTAGATGATAGGGGTGGCGGATCGCAACCGACCAGGGATCGGACGCCGCACACGAGGGCAGGAGCCTGGCGACCCCGCGTTGTCCGGACGAGCATTCGGACACAGAGTTCGGCGACTCACGATTTCCGCGGCTCCCTCTGGGCGCGGTCACGGTGGCGCACCGCAGCCGACCGCAGAGCGAGAGCGTTTGCAATTATATCAGAATTCGACATAAGTGACGATGACCCACCGAGCCACATCGCCAGTCAGGCAAGCCGCACAAAATGGCATCATTTGTCAGAAATCGAATAAAGGCGCGACTTTAACATCACCCTCCGGAAATGACCGTAAGATCTTCACAGTATGGATCACCTTGTCCTCTCGAATTTCTGCCGTGTAGCTACTTTCTCAGTCGGCGTGAAAATTTGCCTCCTTGAAGAGATATCTGTTCAGCCCCGTAGGTCGTAGATGGCCAGCGACCCAATTCGCGAAACAGTCGATGACGGTAACCAGATACAGCCAATCATCGCCGGATGTCTCCGGAAATCGTCATCTCCCGGAGCGCTGGCGGAGAGGTTGCGGCCCACGAGGTTCCGCGCAGGGCTGGGAGCTCTCTGAGGTGAGGCCGAAGCGTTTCGGGTACGACTGGCTGACTCAAGAACCAGTTGCCAAGATGAGCGAGAAACCAGCTTCGGTCCTCGATGGTGTCGCAGCGCTGCAAACGCGCCTAGACACGCCCCGATAGCCGCAGGTACTTGCCGGAGGCCTCGGATGCCTTCACGTTGAGCACCGTTCCATTGCTTCCAGGCCGGCGCCAGGCCGCATAGAACGAGCGAGGGGCCACTCACGGACCTGAAGTCCGTTGCAGCGCCAATCGGCTCCAATGCACACCCGCCCGCTGATGCAGGTCTTCAGCTTGTGACCCGTGAAGGATGTCGAGACCGGACGCGGCTCCGAGGGCGCATGTCTCCTTTGCGGAGACTGCGAACATGCGACGCCCGGCCGGCACCGGCCCGTGCCGTAGGGAAAGGAATAGACGGCCACGAGCGGACAGGAGGCTGGCGAGGTGATTCATCGCCAGCCTGCGTTCCTGTCCGTCCAAGTGCATCCATACCGCGCTCAGCAAGATGGCGTCGAACCGCTGCCGCCGCTCGCGCAAGACCCGCAAGTCGGGCAGAGCGTCATCGATCCACTCGATCGGCTGGTCGCCATGAATGCGACTGCCCAGCGAGCGCAACTCGGCCGTCGGTTCGACGGCCACAACGCGGTGGCCCCGGGCCGCCAGCGCCGCGGCGTCACGACCGCTGCCCGCGCCAATGTCCGCGATCAAGCTCGGACCGGAGGGGAATAGATGCAGCATTTCACGATAGACATCGGAAAATGCCACGGCTTCGTACTGGGCTACGAGTTCGCTAGCGCCTTCGGCGTACCCAGCAGTGCCGGGCACGGATCTCAAGAGAAGGACCCTGGAATGGGATGCGAGAAGGGGCCGTAATGCACAGGGGAATAATCGAGGGAATGTTCGGGCGCCAGGCGGTCAGAATCTGGGGCCGAGTATTCGAATAGGCCTTCAGGTAACTGCCCTATAGACCACGCCCCCCAGTCACCGACTGATTCCTCGAACGCGACGATATTGCTCGTGGCGGTCTGGAGGGGCGCCTCCGATGTAGCGCATACGCCCCGGTGGAGGTCACTTACGGAGAGGCCCTTAGTATCACCTCTTCCGAGTGCACCGATAGCTCGCGCTCCTCCGCCATCTCGTGAACCCCAGCCCGTTCCCAGTGCCGAGATCTCCGCCTCCCCCGCGTACAGCTCCCAAGCATCATGGCTCTCTATACCCAGCAGCAGTACCTGCAGAGACACCACGATGGCATCTACGCTGAACTTCGCCTGTACCCCAGGCGACAGCAGGCTTGGTGGCCGGCTGGGCAGTGGGCGGTTCCCGAATCGCTGTTGGGTGGAGCGAGCACGCTTTTCGCGAGTTGCCAGGTTCATTTTATCGCCCTCACCGAATGGGGTGCTGGCACGATTTGCAATAGGCCCAACCGGCTAACCGCGATCACTCATTACCCTCCGTAATCCTGGCCCCGCTTTGAGGCGCCGTCGGGGGCCGGCTCAGCTCTTGTGCAGTATCTCTTGGCTCGACTGCCACTGGTTCAGGAAGTCGAGCGATGCCCGTCGGGATTGGTCGCCGAACCCGGACTCGTTGTTGACCCGTGGCGTGTCCACCTTCTGGATCGGCACGTCGAGGAACTTACACACAGGCTCCAGCCCGTCGTACGGCGACCACACGAGGAGACGCTCAGGCGCGATCGTCTCGCGGACCTCGTCGTTGTGGGCCTCCATGGCAGCCGCGAGAGCAGCCGCATCGAAGCCGTTTTCGACCGCGCCAAGCAGGCCGCTCTTCTCCCACATCGCCTTCATCAGGTCGCGGAACTTGGCCCAGTCAGGGTCTACCTTCGCCCGCGCCGAGGAGAGATCGTTGAGAAGCGTGTCGTCGTAGAGCTCCGCCCAGATCGTGGTGTGCATGCTCTCGGCCCAGCTCTCACCGCTGCGCACGCTGAGAATCACCTTTGCGTCCGGGTATACGTCCACCAACTCCCGCCAGTGGAAGGAACCAGGCCAGTCGACGGTGGCCTCGAAGCCCTCGAAGATCCTGCCCCAGTCGGCATTCCCCTCGAACGCTTCGCTCCACTGCTGGATACGGGGGCTCAGGTCGGCCCAGACATCGGCCATGTGGTAAGTCGGGCCGAGCCCGATGATGTCCTCGAGGGCGGCCTTCTGTGCCCGCGTCCCCGTGCGCGGCAGACCCGCTCCTATCAGCTTCATCTCAACTCTCCAGCTTCGGTGTTTGGTTCGGTATCGCGGGGCAGACAGACACCTGTTGCGCCATCAAGGTTCGGTTCAGGCTTAGTCTCTGCACAGCCGGCAGCACTTGGAGCAGTCGAACGGCCGCTCCGTGCCAACCGTCCTCTGTCAGACTCTTGCCATGCCGCTTGCCATACACCTTGATTGACTGCACATCACATAGGTGCCCAACTACACAAATGATGGGCCGTCAGCCGACTGGCGGCGCACTCGCGTGCGCTGCGTCAGAGTAGGCCTCTCGCCCCGGCCCCCTCGCCCGCAAGTGTGCCCAAGTGCCCCTCGACCAGGGGATAGTAGTGTCACGCTACAGCAGCGAGTGTGGGATGTGCTTCCGCTCCGTGAGTCTCGGAGGGCGCCGCGTCTTCGTCAATAGTTCACCGCTGATTGTGATGAAGAGAGCCTGGTAGCTGACGCACCTGCCCGTGCTTGGCGCCTTTTGCGCGTCCAGGTAGGTTGACAAGCCCAGTTGAAGCGACTTAGCGTCAACGATCATGTACTGCGGGTTGGCCTGTGTACTCGACAGTGATCGCGGGACTGCGTTGCCGCGCCACGGTGCGCCTGACCGGTTGCCACGGACGCACCTGAGCATATCGAGTCGACCGATCGAACTGAGGCTCCAGAGGACTTGCCGGCACTCGGTCTGCGCGAAGGAAGCATGGAATGACCGCCATTACCGATCGGTTCGCACCGCTCTACCCTGAATCTACGGCGGATCTACTCGTAGTCGACCGGCTTCCCGCTCCGGCGCATCCGAGCCCGCCTCCCTTCGCGCCTCACCGCGGTGGCACCTTCTTTCAGTGCTACCGCAAGGAAGAGGTGCTGGGTGCCCTACCCGTCGAGCACTCAGACGATCGATTGATGCTGATGGACAAGGCATTTCCACACAGTCGATACGACCTCATGCTCATGGTCGCCAATGACGACGTCCGGAACAGTCCGCTGGACATCGACCCCAGGACCCTACAGAGGATAACGAGCTTAGCCGCATCGTTCGTCGATCACGTAAGCGACACACGTGCCGCAGAAGAATTCGGCCTTGACTGGGCAGCGATTTCGATCGGCTACAATCATAATCGTTACACCCGCGACCGCGACAACGCTCAGTGGTTCGACAAGCGTATGCACTGGCATCTCATTTGCTGGCCGGACGAAGATGTCCGGAAGAAAAAGCCGAAAAGGCTTGCGGATGTTTCCAGTGTTCGAGAGAAACGCTGGCTCGTGGATCCGATCGGTTTCCTCGGCCCGGATCTCCTTTACGCGGCTGTCCGGAAGGACTCTCAGTTCAGCTGGGTTGGAAAACCTGATCTCGAACGGGACCGAGCATTGCGCCTGCCCGTCGGTCTAAAAATCGCCCTGCCGAACGGCTGGGATTTCCTGAGGTCCGGCGACTGCGCCGATTGGATTACACGTCTTCATTTGCGCGCGGAAGAGGCCTTCCGCACAGTCCGCAGCGCCTTGACGGGGTCGGAAGACGCCCCTGGGCTCTGGATGCGGCCCCGCATACTGCCCGCGAAGGAAACCGAGCGCCGACTCCGCAATATCGGCTGGATCACCCCGGAGCTGCGAGAGCGGCTGCTCGTGCTGCGTGGTCTTCTGCGCGACGTGTCGGCAGAAGAAATGCTCAATTTTCGAGCGGATCCCTCCGCAGCAAACCATCGACTGTCCATAGCTGACCTCGATTATCACATGGGATTCTGCACTCCGAGCCAAAACCAGCCCGGCGACCGGCTCCGCTCTGCGAACGACGTATATATGTTCATGCAGTTCAAGCTCTTCAGCTCGCCCGGTCCAGTACCCGCTGTCGGCGGGGCCAACGCAGTGACCTTGGAACGCCAGCACGGGCCGGTCATGACCACAGAGCAGCTGGATCGCCGTTCAGCTTTCCAAAGCGCGTACGTGCGGCGTATCGGCGCCGAACCAGGGGCCCCGGGGTGAAGGGTCGGGCACCAGTCGCAGTAATCTGAACACAGTCAAGGTGGGAACCAACAGTGCAAACTGCTACCGTCATGATTCATGGGCGCTATCAGCCCTTCCATTTGGGACATGCCGATGTACTGACCGAGGCACTAAACACCGCGGACCGGGTCTGCATCGGGATCACGAATCCTGATCTGGAGTCGTGGGTTTCGCACAGCGGCAGTACTCACCGCCACTTGCCGGAATCGAATCCGTTCACATTCCTCGAACGCCTTCAGATGATTTCCTCGGCTGTGACCGAGATCGACCCCACGCCAGGCCGTGCAATGGTTGTCCCCTTCCCCCTTGACAGGCCGAAATCTTGGCCTTCCTATTTCCCTGAAGGCACGGTTCATCTTGTCCCGGTATTTTCCGAATGGGAGGCAGCCAAGGTCACCAAGCTCCGGGAACTCGGGCATGATGTGACCGTCATGGATCGTCGAGGCGAAGACAAGCTCAGTGCATCAACGATTCGCCGGCTCATTCTGGATTCGGACGAGTCCTGGGAAAAGCTCGTGCCTCGCACTGTCGCCAAGCTAGTTCGCGAGTTTCACGCCACGAGACCTCTCCAGCAACGGATTCAAGCGTCACTCAGAGAAGTGACCTCACCAGATAAGAAGTGGTAACTTCCGGATCCATGATTCTAGTTGAGATCGACGGCTCTGAAGAGGTATCGGAATGACGGGCGATGGTGACGTTTCTGCGGTCGGTCTGGGCAGAGTATGCCGGGATATTTACTTCGTAAGCGAAGGGTCTGCCGCCAGGTTCGACTCCCGAAAGACAAGCGTCCGGTATGCCGGGGAGCAGCTCGGAGGCTCGGTGCCAGCCATCATTGAGGTTCTAGCGACCCAGGGAATCCGAAGCCGGCAAGTCGCAGGCATCGGAACGCAGGCATGGGCGGAAAAGTTCGTGCTGGACGGCCTCGCCAGGAAGAACCTTGAACTCATTCGCGTTGACGTCAATCGCACGCCGGAGTCTGCGGTCATGCTTCGCCAAGACCTCACCCTAGCGGAAATAGCGGTAGAGGCCGAGGAGGCCAGCCTCAGTCTCATCACAGCGCCCGACGTCTCGAATGTTGCGCTGCCGAAGCAGCCTGGCGCCTTTGTCTACGATACTCGTCACGCAGAGGCCGCGTATGCCCTTGCGCGGCGTGCGCGCAGGGAGGGCCTTGTCACGTTCGCCGATCCCGGGACGCTGGGAGGGATACCGGACAGGCGCGAGGCAACACTCAGAGCACTGGGCGAAGCTCACATTGTTTTCGCCGCAGCCAATACACTCGAGATGATGGCTGAAGACTCGACCGCAATGTCGATCACCAAGGACTTGCTGAGCCGGGACACAGAAATCGTGATCTCCACACGTTCCGACGGCGGATGCGATGTGTATGGACGATCCGAGCAGGCATCGCTCCAGCCGATAGATGTTCGTCCCGTGGGCTCCTCACTCGGAGCAGGCGATCTCTGCCGTGGGTTCACGCTCGCAGCCATTATGGAGAGCGTGACGAGGGCAGCCTTGCCGCCCTTCCCGTCCATACTCAATGCCGTCATCACGGGGTTGGCCGCCGCCGCATGGCGCATCGAGGATCCGAATCTGTTCCCCTCCGTGCCTGCTTGGGAAACGCTCCAACCGTATCTGCACCGAGCACAGGTGGCCAACGGGAGCGCTCCTAAGGGACCGTAAAGAATCAACACGTTGGTTCGGTCTCTGTCGTGAGGGTCGCGCCGTGTGCGGCGGCGTGGACGAGGAGTCCGGCCAGGGTGTTGAGGTGTGCTGCTGGGGGCCGGGGTGTGTGGGGCCTTGACCCCGTATCCTGAAAACGGGTTATGCGGCTTGTGTCAGCGTAGTTGGTGTGAGGTGGAAGGTGTTTTCGAAGGCGATCGGTGATCGTTGTCCGAGGCGGGAGTGTCGGCGTCGGGTGTTGTAGCGGTGGAGCCATCGGAAGGCGTCGAGGTGGGCCTCGCGCTCGTTGGGCCAGCTCTTTCGTCCTTGCAGGGTCTCGCGTTTGAAGGTTGCGTTGAAGGACTCGACGAGTGCGTTGTCCGCGCTGGACCCGACCGCGCTCATGCTTCGTTGAACCCCTGCTGACCTGCATGCTTGTGCGAAGGCCCGGCTCGTGTACTGGGCTCCGTGGTCGGTGTGCGTGATCGATCCGGCGAGGCTGCCGCGGGTGCGGATCGCCGCCGCCAGAGCATCGGTGACGAGGTCCGCGCGCATGTGGTCGGCGATCGCCCAGACGGCGCGAGGCGAGGTCGATGACGGTCGCCAGGTAGCAGAACTTACCGCCGTCGATGGGCAGGTAGGTGATGTCGCCGACGTACTTCGTGTTCGGCTTGTCCGCGGTGAAGTCGCGGCCGATCAGATCCGGAGCCTTGGCCGCGGCCGGGTCGGGGACGGTGGTGCGGTGCCGGCGGCGCAACCGGACTCCTTCAATTCCGGACGCCCGCATAATTCTGGCGACCCGCTTGTGGTTGACCGCCTCACCGCTCGTCTCGCGCAGCTCGGCGGTGATTCTCGGGGCTCCGTAGTAGGGCTTGGTCATGTTGGTGCGGGGTCTGGCATGTCGCGGTGACAGGTGGGGCAGGCGCCGGTCCAGGTCGCGAGGAGTATCTGCAGTTCGCGGACGACTCGGTAGAGGCTCAGGCCGGCGCCGTCTCTTTTGGGGATCGGTTCAGTCGCTGCAGGGTGCAGAAGGCGTGGGCGACGGAGACGAGGGTGACGTGGTGGTGCCAGCCTGGCCAGGTTCGGCCTTCGAAGTGGGCCAGGCCGAGCGCCTGTTTCATCTCGCGGTAGTCGTTCTCGATGCGCCGGCGGAGCTTCGCGGTGCGCACGAGAACCGGCAGCGGAGTGGACTCGGGCAGGTTGGAGATCCAGAACTGCACGGGCTCGTCCTGGTCGGCGGGCCATTCGGCCAGCAGCCAGCGGACCGGAAGCTCGGTGCCCGCTGTGGCCTTGCGGATCTCACGTCCGGCGGGCCGGACCCGCAGGGCCACGAAGCGCGAGTACATGCGCTTGTGTCCACTGCGGCCACTGCCCGGCCGCGAGCCCTCCCGCCACTGCACCGGCCGCGCGGCGCGTTTCCCGGCCGTGGTGACCAGGTCCTTCACGGTCGGAGCCGGCTCAGGGTAGGCAGCAACCGGACGTCGTCCCCGGCCTGTACAGGCCGGGGTGCACGGCTGTGCGTCCTCAGGTTGCGCGGTGGTCGTGGTCGAGATGCCCACCACGTAGTCGAGACCGCGTTGCTCCAAGCCGATCCGGAAAGCCGCAGTGTCCCCGTAACCGCCGTCGGCGATGACCTGAGGCAACTCGACGCCCCAGGACCGCGTCTCGTCGATCATGTCGAGGGCCAGCTGCCACTTCTCGACATGGCCAACCTCAGCGGGGATGGCGCACTTGTCACGGCGGGCCACCTTGACCGGATCTGCCTTGGGCGAGGCGGGATCCCAGCTCCCGGGAAGGAACAGACGCCAGTTCACCGCCACCGAGGCGCCGTTGGAAGCCAGGTGCAGCGAGAGGCCGGCCTGGCAGTTGGTGACCTTGCCCGCGGTGCCGGTGTACTGCCGGGTCACGCACGCCGACGCGTCCCCGTCCTTGAGGAGTTGGGTCGGGGACGGGACGCCGTGCACCCTCTCGGGTGTCGGTTTTCCCATCCCCGCCCGCCGAACCGGACGTGCCCGTTGGCCGAGCATCC
>NZ_JBHYZP010000008.1:161471-209547 GCF_042752355.1 Streptomyces sp. NPDC059255 | reverse complement strand
CGGGCGTGGTGGGGGGTCGGGGGGCGGCGGGCGCCCCCGGGCCGCGGGCCGCCCGGCCCCCCCCGGCCCGGGCGCGGCCCCCGCGAGAAGACCCAGGACACGGCCGCCACCAGCGCGGCGGCCAGCGCCACGACCCCCGCCAGGGTCACCTGGAGCAGCAGCGCCCCGCAGGCGGCCCCGGCGAACATGGCGAGCACGGAGCCGACCCGGCGATGCGGCCTGGCGCCGGTCCCGGCCCCGAGCACGCTCTCCGCGGTGAGCGCCGTGAGGGTCTGGGTGAGCACCGTCGTGGTCAGGTCCCGGGCCCCCAGCAGCCGTACCGTCGCGTTCTGCAGCCCGCAGCAGAGCCCGAGCAGCGCGACGACCGCCAGCAGTTGCCGGCCCTCGGCGCGCAGCGCCCCCGTACCGAGCAGCAGCGCCGTCAGCGCGAGACCGGCCGCCTGCCCGGCGAAGGCACCGCCGAGCCAGAGCCGCGGCCGGTCGCCGAGGAGCCTGTTCAGCTGACCGCCGAGAAACGCCCCGAGCACGAAGGCCGTCATCGCCACGATCGGCGCCACGACCGGCAGTTGGTCGCTCCGTACGACGGAGAAACCCAGGAAGACCACATTGCCGGTCATGTTGGCGACGAAGACATGGCCGAGCCGCAGAAAGCTCACCGCGTCCACCAGGCCGGTCGCGAACGTCATGACCAGCAGCGCCCCGACGGCCCACCGGCGCCCCACGGGAAGTTCCTCGGTCACCGGGACCCACCTGCTCTCTGCCGTGCCCGTGCTCTTGCGTGACGTCCCGCGCAGCGCGCCACGGACCTAACCAAGCAGGTCACGGTCCTGATAAGAAGAACCCGAGCGGGCATGGTCCCCACGCCCCGACGCAGCGAAGGAGAGTTCCGTGCCGCAGCAGCCCGGACGCACCGAAGATCCGCGTGACTCCTCCGTACCTCCGGTGGTACGGAACTGGGCGGGCAACATCACCTTCCGGGCGGCGCGTCTGCACACCCCCGCGTCGGTGGAGCGGTTGCGGGAGATCGTCGCGGGCTCCGACGCGGTACGGGCGCTCGGCAGCGGCCACTCGTTCAACACGATCGCCGACACGCACGGCGACCTGGTCTCGGTGGCCGGACTGCCGGCGACCGTGGAGGTCGACACGGCGGCGCACACGGTCACGGTCGGCGCGGGGATGCGGTTCGCCGAGTTCACCGGCGCCGTCCACGCCGCCGGCCTCGCCCTGCACAACCTCGGCTCGCTCCCGCACATCTCCGTCGCGGGCGCCTGCTCCACCGGTACCCACGGCTCGGGGGCCGGCAACGGCACCCTGGCCTCCGCCGTACAGGCGCTGGAGATCGTCACCGCCGACGGTGAACTGCTCCGGCTCGCCCGCGGGGACGCGGACTTCCCCGGCGCCGTGATCGCCCTGGGCGCCCTCGGCGTGGTCACCCGGATGACACTCGGCCTCGTACCGGCCTACGAGATCCGGCAGCGGGTGTACGACGGGCTGGCGTACGCGCGGCTGCGCGAACACTTCGACGAGATCCTGACCGCCGCCTACAGCGTGAGCGTCTTCACCGACTGGCGCCCCGACGGCGCGGCGCAGCTGTGGCTGAAGCAGCGGACCGACAGCGCTGTTGGCGCCGCCGGCCCCGTCCCCGGCGACGGTCCCGCGCCGGACACCTGGCTCGGCGCGGTCGCCGCGGACGGCCCCCGCCACCCGGTGCCCGGCATGGACGCGTCCACCTGCACCGAACAGGCCGGTGTCCCGGGGCCGTGGCACGAGCGGCTGCCCCACTTCCGTGCCGGCTACGTCCCGAGCAGCGGCGACGAACTCCAGAGCGAGTACTTCGTGGCCAGGGAGGACGGTCCCGCCGCGTTCGACGCGCTGGCCCGCATCGGGGAGCGGATCGCGTCCGTCCTCCAGATCGGCGAGATACGGACCGTCGCCGCCGACGACCTGTGGCTCAGCCCGGCGTACGGACGGGACACGGTGGCCTTCCACTTCACCTGGGTCCCGGACACCGACGCGGTGACGCCGGTGCTGGCCGCGATCGAGGAGGCCCTGGCGCCGTTCGCCACCCGGCCGCACTGGGGCAAGCTCTTCGTGATGGGGCCCGAGCACGTCCGCGGGCTGTACGAGCACTACGCGGACTTCGAGGCGCTGGCGGCGAGGCTCGATCCGCGGGGCGTGTTCCGCAACGAGCTGCTCGACCGCTACTTTCCTGGTGGAAAGTGACGTAAATCACCGATTCGATGGTGTGTCAGAAGATTTGTCATAGAAACTTAACCTGCGCCACAGACAAGGCTCAGTCGAGGTTCCTAGCCTCACCGCCATGTCCCGTCATCGTCTCGCCCCCTCCGCCCGCGGCTCCCTGCCGCGCCGGGCCGCCTTCCCGGCGGCCGCCGCCGCGGTCGTCTGCCTGACCGTGTGGACGGCGACGGGCTTCCCGTCGCCGGTCCGCGGCGACTCCGACGCGGTTCCGCGGTCGGGCGGCCTCACCCGGTCCGCCACCGCCGCCCTGGAGTCGCCGTCGGCCGCGTCCTCGGCCGCGTCGTCCCGCGCCGCCGCGTCCTCGCGGACGGTCGACCCCGACCAGATCCTGACGCGGCGGCTCGCCGCCCTGCCGAAGCCCGCCAAGGTATCCGTCTCGGTCGCGCTCATCGATCTCAAGGACGGCCGTGAGGCCGACTACGGCGTCGGAGTGGGGAAGGCCACGGCGACGTACGACACGGCGAGCATCGTGAAGGTCAACATCCTGGTGGCGCTCCTGCTCCAGGCGCAGGACGAGCACCGCGCGCTCACCACGGCGGAGAAGTCCCGCGCCACCAAGATGATCAAGGTGAGCGACAACGAGTCCGCGGACGCGCTGTGGCGCACGATAGGCAAGGGCGACGGTCTGGACGCGGCGAACCGGCGCCTCGGCATGACCGGCACCACCGCGGGCAGCGGGCCGCTGTGGGGGCTGACCCAGTCGACCGCGGCCGACCAGATCGCCCTGCTGTCGGCGGTCTTCGGCGACGACGCCACCTCCCCCCTGACCGCCGCCTCCCGTACGTACGTACGGAGCCTGATGGGCGGGATAGAACCCGGCCAGGACTGGGGCGTCTCGGCGGCGGGCACCGTCACCGGGCTGAAGAACGGCTGGCTCTCGCGGAGCGCGACCGGCCTGTGGGACGTGAACAGCATCGGCCGGATCGTGGTGGACGGGCACAGCTATCTGCTCGCCGTGCTCTCCCGGGGCAGCGTCAGCATGGAGGCGGGGATCTCCCTGGTGGAGAAGGCCGCCACCACCGCGGTCTCGGCCTCCCGGGAGTGGACGTGAGCCCGCTCATGGCCTCCCGGGAACGGGCGTAGCGCAGCGGCTCACGGCTTTCCGGCGGTGGCCACCACCAGGACACAGCGCGGGCTGCCGTCGGGCCGCGTCCCCAGCTCCGGCAGGGGCAGCAGACCGGTCGTGAAGCCGGCCCCGGCCAGGTCGTCCAGCACATCGGACAGCCGGAAGGTGCGGTAGTACATCACGAACGACGGGTGCCGGAGCAGATTGCGCAGCCGCATCGCCCCGTCGAACCCCCACATCGCCCAGTACGCCGCCGAGCCGACCCGGGGCGGCGCGGGCACCGGGAAGACGAACCTGCCGCCCGGCCGCAGCGCCGCGTACGCCTGGGCGAAGAGCGCGGGCCGCTCGCCGGGCAGGAAGTGGCCGAACGCCCCGAAGCTCACCGCCAGGTCGAAGGCGTCCCGGAACGGCAGGGCGCGAGCGTCGGCCCGTACCCAGTCCACAGCCGGGGAGCCGGACCGGCCCGGCTCCCCGGCGGGGTCCGGAAGGCCGGGCAGGGCCGCGCGCGCCGCGGCGAGCATCCCGGCGCTGAAGTCGACGCCGGTGGCCCGCTCCGTGCAGAGCCGCCGCAGCACCGCCACCCCCGCGCCGGTCCCGCAGCAGATGTCGAGTCCGGTGCGGAAGGGGCCGAGCGGCGCGGCCGCACGGACCACCGCGTCCAGCAGCGGCTCGGGCGTCCGGAACGGCGTCCGGTCGAACTTCGGCGCCAGCAGGTCGTAGCCGTGCTCGACGGACGACAGCGCCTGCACGGCGAGTTCGCGAAGGGTCGGGCCCTCAGGGGTGAACATCACCGCTCACCCTATCCACCGCGCGGCGCGCGCCCTCACGGGGCACTCGTCAGCCCCGCGCGGGCGGCGGCGATCCGGCGCACCGCCTCCCGCAGCCGGTCGGGCGGCTGGGTGAACGGGAGCCGCAGCCACCGCTCAAGACCGTCCTGCACCCCGAAGCGCGCTCCGGGCGTGAGCAGCACGCCGTGCTGCCGCGCGGCGCCGGCCAGCCGCGAACCGGTCGGCTCCGGCAGCCGGCACCAGAGGTTCACGCCCCCCTCCGGCGTACGGAAGGACCAGTCGGGGCACTCGGCACGCACCGCCCCGGCCAGCGCGTCCCGCTGCGCGCGCAGCGCACGGCGGCGCGGTCCCGGACACGGCACGGGGTCGGTGAGCAGCCCGGCGAGCCAGAGCTGTTCGAACAGCGGCGAGCCCAGGTCCAGCGAGGCCCGGATGGCACCGAGCCGGCCGATCAGCTCCTCGGAGGCCCTGATCCAGCCGATCCGCAGCCCGCCCCAGTGGGTCTTGGCGGGCGAGCCCACCGTGATCGTCCAGCGCGGCGCGAACGCGGCCAGCGGCGGCGGCGCGCCTCCGGTCCGGCACCCGTCGCCGTCGCCGGCTCCGCCCCCGTACCCGATTCCGCCCGGGATCCCGTTCCCGCCGTCCGCGCCGCCCAGATCCAGCTCCACCGCCGACTCGTCGACGACCGTGTGGGTCCGGGTGGCGGCCAGTACGGCGCCCAGTCGCTCGCGGTCCTCGGCGGCCATCCGCCGCCCGGTGGGGTTGTGGAAGTCGACCATCAGATACGCCAGCCGGGGCGAGGTCTGGCGGAGCGTCGCCGCGATCCCGTCGATGTCCCAGCCGGACGCGGCGAACGGATCGACCGGTACGGGCACCAGATGGCCCCGCGCGGCCGTCACCGCGTCGAAGGCGTGCGGATAACCGGGCTGCTCGACCAGGACCCGGTCGCCGGGCCCCGCCAGCAGCCGCAGCGCCAGGGCGAAACCGTGGTGCGCCCCATTGGTGATCATGATCTCGGACGGCGCGGTGGGCAGCCCCCGCGCCGTGTAACGGGCGGCGAGCCGCTCGCGCAGCGGCATGATGCCCAGATCGTCGTACGTCTCGTCGTGCAGCGCCTCCCGCAGGGCCCGCTGAGCCGCCTCGAAGGCCGGCAGCAGACCGTCCGCGGCGCCGGGGGAGGCCCGCGTGAGATCGATCAGCTCGGCCCCGTCCGGCAGCCCGGTGCCCGGGTGGCGTACTCCGGGCGGAGCCGCCGTCCAGGACCCGGAACCCTGCCGGGACGCGACCAGACCCGCGTCCCGCAGCCGCTCCAGCGCGGCGCCGATCATGGTCCTGCTGACCCCGAGCGCACCGGCCAGCTCCCGCTCGGAGGGCAGCCGCGTTCCCGGCGGCAGCCTGCCGTCCCGGACACGGGTGGCGAGGGCGTCGGCCAGGTCGTGGCCGCCGCTGCGCGGACCGCCCCGGTGCCACTGCCCGAGCAGGGATGCCAGCCGGGCGGCGGAGATACGGCCGGTGGCATGGCTGCTGAGAGGCGGCAATCCATTCATCGGGCCACTGTAATGAGATTGGTCATGCAGTGGTATGTGGAATCCGGCCAATCAGACTTCTCTCAGGAAAATGGACTGATGTCCGGTTGTCCGGACGCGGGACGACGCGGACGCGGGACGACGGGGGAACGCCACGACGCGGAAACGGCACACGGTGAACGGCGCGCGCGGAACGCCGGATCCGGTGGTGCTCACGGCCGGAGCCCCGGGACCCGGTGCAGGCGCCGCGCCAGGAGCGCCAGCTGGAGCCGCAGCCGCCCGTACGGGTCGCGCACCGGCCAGCCGAGCCACTGCTCCGCCTGTGCCAGCCGGTCCTGGAGCGTCGAGTGGTGCACGGTCAGCTCCGTCGCCGCCGCGCGCAGGCTCGGCGCGAACGCGACCGTGTGCAGCGTGAGCGCCGCCCAGGGCGCCGCGGCCACCGCGCGCTCCAGCGCCCGCACGTCGGGCACCGGCTCGGCCCCGGCGCCGACCGCGTCCGCCAGCAGCACCAGGGAGCCCAGATCGTCCGCGTACACCGTCCTCGGTCCGGGGTCCCGCTCGTCGCCCTCCGCTGTGAACCGCAGCGCGACGCGCGCGGCGGCCCAGGACGCCGGGAGGCCGAGCACCGGCACGGCGGGACCGATCCCGGCCCGCCGTTCCCCGGCCACGGCCGGGCGGCGCGTCCCGGACGGCCGTGGCGCACCGGAGGCCCGGCACGCCCCGGACGGCCGGGGCTCCGGTCCGGGCACCGCCTCGACGGCGGGCGGCGCCCCGGCCGCCGCCACCGCACGGGCCAGGGCCGTGTTCCCCAGCCCGAGGCGACCGGCCGCCCGCCGCCGCGCGTGTACCGGGGCGGACGCGTCCAGCAGTACCTCCACCGAGGCCGGATCGTCGCCGGGCCCCTGGACCGGGGCCCGGCCCCGGGTCCGGTCGAGAACCACCCGCGCGGCGGCCGTGAGCCGTTCCACCACCATCGCGTGGACCCCGCCGGGGCCGGGCGGCCCGGCCAGCTCCAGCCACACCGCGGGAACGCCGCCCGGCTCCAGCGGCGCCGACATCCAGTGGGGACCGGGCGGAGCGCCACCGTCCAGGCGTACGCCGTCGGCGCCGACCCGGATCCGTACCCCCCGCTCCTCGTCCACCAGCCGGGCCGGGCAGCCGGAGAGCACCGCGGCGCCGCGCACCAGCGCCTCCAGGCCGGCCCGGCCCTCGACCAGCCGGTCGAAGTACGCGATCACGTGGAGCGCCGCCCCGGCGTCGGGGTCGAGCGCGGCGAGTCTGCCCGCGAGCTCCTTCACGCCCTCATCCTGCGGTGCCGGACGCCCGCGGCCAAACACGGGTGCGGGCGTCCGCCGTTCCCTCTCCCGGTGGCCGGGTTCAGTTCTCCAGCAGCCGGGTCAGCCAGCGGAGCTGGGCGGCCCTGGCGTCCTGGGCGAGCGCGGTCTGCGGCGCCATTCCCTCGAAACCGTGGAAACCGCCGGGCCATACGTGGAGTTCGGCCCGGCCGCCCGCCTGCCACAGCCGGGAGGCGTACGCGACGTCCTCGTCCCGGAAGGTCTCGGCGGAGCCGACATCGATGAACGCGGGCGGCAGTCCGGACAGATCCGTGGCCCGCGCCGGAGCGGCGTACGGGGAGACGTCCGGGCCGCCGCGCGCCTCGCCCAGCAGGGCGGTCCAGCCGGTGTGGTTCGCGGCCCGGTCCCACACACCGAGTCCCGCCATCTGGAAACTCGACGGGGTGTCGTTGCGGTCGTCGATCATCGGGCACATGAGCATCTGCCCGGCGAGCGTGGGACCGCCCCGGTCGCGGGCGAGCAGGGCGACGGCGGCGGCCAGTCCACCCCCCGCGCTGCCGCCCTCGACAATGATCCTGGCGGGGTCGATGCCCAGCTCGGCGGCGTGCTCCGCCGTCCAGAGCAGCCCCGCGTACGCGTCCTCCACCGGTGCCGGATGCGGATGCTCGGGGGCGAGCCGGTACTCCACCGACACCACGACCAGGCCGAGTTCGAGCGCCCAGTCGAGGGCGCCCTCCAGGCCGGTCCTGCGGTCGCCGAGGATCATGCCGCCGCCGTGGATGTGGTAGAGCGCGGGCAGCCGGGTGGCCGCCCCGGCCGGACCGGTCCCGGTGGGCCGGCAGATGAGGAGGGAGATGTCCGGCTCACCGGGCGGCCCCGGCACCGTACGCTCCTCGAACGCGATGGCGCCGTCCCGGCTCAGCTCCTCGTCGGACGGCCCCCGGCCCAGGGTGCTCCGGATGGCCGGGATGTCCGTGAACTCCAGCGCGCTGCCCATCTCGGCGGTGATGATCTCCAGCGCCGCCGCCAGCTCCGCGTCGAACGGCGGGGGCGGCGGAACCGGGCGGTCGGAACCGGTGGGGTGCGGCGGGGTGGCGGTCATCGGCTCTCCCTTGTCCGTGGTCACGTCCCCGTGACCGGTGGTGGCCATCCTGCCGCCGGGGCGACGGCCACCGGGAGTGTCGGGACGGCGGGGATCACCCGCCGGTCGGCGGGTTCCGGACCCCGCCCCCTGTGACCGTCCCCGCTGGTGGGCCGGTCCTGTCCGCGCCGGCCGGGCTCACCGCGTGGGCCCGCCACGTGGGCCGGCCCTTCCGCGCCGGCCGGCCGTCAGCGGGCCGCCCACCGTCCGGCCGGCCGTCGGCGATCCCCGCCGTCCGGCCGGCCGCCGGTCACTCGCCGCGGGCCGCGATGCGCGCCGGGGAGAACTCCACCGGCAGGGACTTCGGCACCCGGGTCCACGGGGACGGGTGCCAGGCCACCTCCTCGGCGGGGATCGCGAGCTTCATGTCGGGCAGCAGATGCAGCACGGTGTTGACGGCGGTACGGGCGATCAGCCGCGCGGGCACCTGCGCGGGACAGACATGCGGTCCCGCCGAGAAGGCGAGATGGGCACGGTTGCCCGGCTCGCTCACGCCGTCGTCGGGACGGATCACCGGATCGTCGTTGGCGGCGGCGATCCCCAGGATCAGCGCGTCACCGCGCCGGATGAGCCGGCCCCCCAGCTCCGTGTCGGCGAGTGCGTAGCGGGCGGGCTGGTTGTTCATCGGCGGGTCGCGCCACAGCGCCTCGTCCAGCGCGTCGTCCACCCCGAGCCGTCCGCCGTGCATCCGGGCGGCGAAGCGCGGATCGGTGAGCAGCAGCCGCAGCGCCAGCGAGGTCCAGGCGTTGACGCCCTCCGTACCGGCGGAGATCATCACCGCCATCGACTGCAGCCGTTCCTCGTCGTTGCGGAGGTTCGGGTGGTTGATGAACGACGTGGTCAGATCGTCCGCCGGGTTGCTGTGCCGCTGGCGCAGCGCGTCGCCGAGGATCTCCTCGAAGTGCCGGTTGCCGTCCTGGGAGTCGTCCGCGCTGCCGAACACGGCGACCAGCGAGCCCAGCAGCCGCTGGCCCTCGTCGCTGTTCAGCCCGAAGAGCGACGCGATGGAGAGCATCGGCACGATCGTCGCGTAATCGGTCACCAGGTCCGCCAGGCCGCGCTGGGAGAACCCCGCGATCAGCTCCGTGCACACCGACTCGACCTGGCGGCGCGCCCGGCGCTGGTCGATCCGGGCCACTCCCTCGTCGAGGGGCTGGCGCAGCCTGCGGTGTTCCGCGCCGTCGGCGCCGAGGACATTGGCGCGCCAGCCCATCATCGGGAGCAGCCTCGACCGCGGGGACACCACCCCGTCGTTGAGGTCGCGCCAGTTCCTGGCGTCACGGGAGTAGATCTGCTCCTGCCGGGTGATGGTCAGCAGCTCCCGGTAGCCGAGGACCAGCCAGGCGTGCACACCGGGCGCCAGTTCGACCCTGGCGACATTGCCCCACCGGGCGCGCAGCGCGCGGTAGGCCTCCCGGGGGTCGGGCGCGCCCGTCGCCGCGAGGAGCGGCAGTGGCTCGTCCGCACCGATCAGGGAGGCGACGGAGGCCCCGGCCGCGCCGGGCACTCCGGTCCCGTCCGGCGCACCCGGCGCGAGGTGTGCCGGGCACTCCGGCGGAGCCGGGAGCGGGGTGAACGCGGGGGGGCGGGTCATGAGGCGGCCTCCTCGGTGGACTCGGCGCCGAAGTGCGCGGCGTTGGACACGTACTCGACCAGGCTGATCAGGGCGTCCACCGACGGCATGCGCTCCCGCGCGTCGCACATCACCACGGGGGTGTCCGGCAGCAGGTCGAGCGCGCCGCGCAGCTCCGTCGTCCCGTGCACCTCGCTGTCGGGGAACTGGTTGATGGCGACCGCGAACGGCAGCCCGCGCAGCTCCAGTTGTTCGAGGACGTCGAAACTGTCCTCCAGCCTCCGGGTGTCGACGATGACGAGGACGCCGAGCGCGCCCTCCGCGAGTCCGTCCCAGAGGTCCCAGAACCGGCGCTGTCCCGGGGTGCCGAACAGATAGAGCACCAGCCGGGAGTTGAGGGTGATCCGGCCGAAGTCCATGGCGACCGTGGTGGTCGTCTTCGTGCTCATCCCCGCCAGATCGTCCACCCCGATGCTCGCCTCGGTCATCACCTCCTCCGTGCGCAGTGGTGCGATCTCGCTGACCGAGCCCACCAGTGTCGTCTTCCCGACGCCGAAGGCGCCCACCACCAGGATCTTGACGGCCTGCTGGATCGTGTCGGGTAAATAGCGGTCAGCGGAGCCGACGGAGACCATCCAGTACCTCCTGAAGGAGTTGGGAATCGGGGAGAACGGCCTGGGGGACGCCGGAGCGTGCGGAGAGGTGACCGTCGTCGATGAGGTCGGACGCGAGCACCTTCACCAGGCTCACCGGCAGTTCGAGATGGGCGGCGGCCTCCACGAGGGAGAGCAGCCGCTCACACATCCGCACCAGGGCGCGCTCCTCCCGGGTCGCGGAGACGGGCAGGTCGCGCGGGGCGTCGGTGGCGATGAGGAGACTCTCGACACCGACGGTGTTACGGCTGGGCCTGCAGCGGCCCTTGGTGATCACATACGGGCGGAGGGCGCTCGCCGCATACTCGCCGTACTCGCCGTCCGGGCCACTCACCGCACGGATTCCTGCCGGGGCGGACTGCTCAGGTTCCCCGCGCCCATCCGCAGCACCTGCGCCTGCATCTGGCGGGCGACGAGCTTCGGGTCCACCACCGGTCCCGTCACCACCGCGAGATGGGCACCTCTGGCGCTGCGCATGAACAGATACCCCCCGTTGAACTCGACCATCTGCTGGTGGACCGCCCCGCCGTCCTCGCCGAACTCCCGGCCGAGGCTGCGGGCGAGGGACTGGAGCCCCGAACAGTTGGCGGCGAGCCGGTCGGCGGAGTCCCGGTCCATCCCCTCGGAGCTGGCCAGCAGCAGCCCGTCGGCGCTGAAGACGATGGCGTCGCGCACCCCCGGCACGGCGGCCACCTCGGCGATCATCCAGCCGCGTTGCTCCGGGTTCTCCGTGTAACTCATGCTCACGTCAGTCCTTCCGGTGAATCGGGTGGGGTGGGGTACGCAGGGCCCCGCTGGCCCTGGTGGGGTACGGAGTGGCCCTGATGCGGTACGAGGTCGGACGGTGTTACGGACCGGCCCCCCTCGATGAACTGCTCCATCCAGTCGCCCGCCTGCTCGGGTGTGCCGGGCGGGGTGGCCGCGACCGGGCCCGACTCGACCGGCGCGTACTCGTCCCGCCGCGAACGCCGCTGCGGCAGCCGCTGCACGAGGGCGGCACGCTCCGGCGCGGGCCGGCGGACGGGCTCCTGGACGTACGGTGTCACGCCGTCGGCCATCGCCTCGGCCACCGCCGGTACGGGCGGGGGCGGTTCGGCGCCCCGCGCCGGAGCGGCGAGCGGCGCGTCGGCGGGCACGGGCGCCCCGGTCGGCGCGGGCGCCCCGTACCCGGCGCGTTCCTCCCGTACCGACGGAGCCTGCTCCGCCGCGGCCAGGACGGCCTCGGGCGCGGACTCCTCCGCCGTGGACACCCTGGACCTCCTGCGGACGAGCGGGACCGCGGCCGTACCGGCGGGGGGAAGGGTCTGCAGCACCTCCCGGGGGACCAGTACCACCGCGCGGACCCCGCCGTAGGGGGAGGGCCCGAGGTCGACGTGGAAGCCGTGCCGGTCGGCGAAGCGGCCCACGACCGCGAAACCGGTCTGCGGGATCTCGCCGATCTCGCCGACGCCGAGGAGCCGCCGGCCGGAGACGACCTCGCGCGCGTCGGCCAGCCGGTACTCGTCCATGCCGAGACCGCCGTCGTCCACCTCGACCACCGCGCCGCGCTGCACCGTCCGCACGGTCACCGGCACCGCCGTCCGCGGCGGCGAGTACTCCGTGGCGTTGGCGAGCAGCTCCGCCAGCAGGTGGATCAGCGGCTCGACGATCGACGGGGTGACCCCGAGGTCCGGGTCACCGGTCACCTGCACCCGCTGGTACGCGACGATCCGGCCGGAGGCGGCGCGCACCACGTCCACCATCGCCAGCGGCTTCTGCCACTGCTGTCCCGGCCATTCGCCGCACAGCACCTTGAGGCTCTGCGCGTGCCGGGCCTGCTGGGTCGCCGCGTGGTCCACCCGCATGGTGGTCTCCAGCAGATCGGCGTCGCCGGGGAAGCGGTCCGCGAGGCTGGTGACGGCGGCCTGGATCCGGTGCGCCGAGGTCTGCACCCGGCTCGCCAGCTCCACCAGGGCCAGCCGCTGCGACTCCTCGCGGTGCTGGACGGAACGGGTCACCGAGGAGAGCAGCAGATCGAATCCGTCGCCCACTGCGAGCCCGAGCTGTTCGCCGCCGTGCAGCGGCGCGGGAATCTCCGAACGGGTGAGGGCCGCGGGCAGCCTCTGGTTGACGAGGTGCTCGACCTCCTCCCTGATCAGCTCCGCCTGGTGCTCGGAGCGCTGCTGGGCATGGGTGCGCCAGCCGGTCTCACGGCGTACGGCCTCCGCCTCCCGCTCCCGGGCCTCGTCCTGGAACCGGGAGGCGTCGTACTCGGCGCGGTGGTGCCGTCCGCGCAGCACCGCCAGGGCGCCGAGCAGCAGCGCGGCGACCGAGCCGTACGCCACGGCCGCTCCGGCGCTCATCCGCGCGAGCGGCACCAGCGGTATGGCGAAGGCCGCCAGCGCGACCACGAGGGTGGCCGGCCAGAGCCACGGTGAGCTGCCCCGGGGCAGCGGAGGGGGCGCGGGGGAACGTGCCATGGAAAACCTTCGAGTTCGCTGAGAAAAGTGGTCCGGCCGAGGTCACCCGGCAGTCGTCACGGGAGGCGGAGGTGGCGCGTGGCCGGTATGAACGGGCGCGCGCCCAGGGGGCGGCGGACGTCGTCGGCCTCACCGAGGTCATGCCAGTTGATCATGAGATGAACTACCTCTTCACCAGACGTTGTTGGGGATCGTATCCCCGGCGGACCGGTTCTGAAGTAACTTAACGAATACGGAGGGTCACGAAAATAAATCGACCGTTACCGACGGATGCCGACAGAAAACGACTGGCGCTGACTGGCACCGATCGGCGCTGACTGGCACCGACTACCGCTGACCGGTACCGACAGCCGCCGGGGCGAACATGCATGGCCGGTTCGGCCATGTGGGTGTGCTCAGCGCTTCATACGCTCGATCAGCCGCATCTTGTTCGTCACGTCGAGGGCCGCGACTTTGTACGACTCCGCGAGCGTCGGGTAGTTGAACACCGCGTCCACGAGATAGTCGACGGTGCCGCCGCACCCCATCACGGCCTGGCCGATGTGGATCAGCTCGGTGGCGCCGGAGCCGAAGCAGTGGACTCCGAGGAGCCGGCGGTCCTCGGGGGACACCAGCAGCTTCAGCATGCCGTGCGCGTCGCCGACTATCTGGCCGCGGGCCAGCTCGCGGTAGCGCGCGACGCCTACCTCGAACGGCACGCGCTCCTCGGTCAGCTGGTCCTCGGTGCGGCCGATGAAGCTGATCTCGGGGATCGTGTAGATGCCGATCGGCTGGAGGTGGTGCATCGGGTTCACGGGCTCTTCGCACGCGTGGTACGCGGCTGCCCTGCCCTGCTCCATCGAGGTCGCGGCGAGGGCCGGGAAGCCGATGACGTCACCGACCGCGTAGATGTGCGGAACGCTCGTACGGTAGTGCTCGTCCACCGGTATCCGGCCCCGCCGGTCGGCGGCGAGCCCCGCCTTGCCGAGATCCAGCGCCTCGGTGAGCCCCTGCCGTCCCGCGGAGTACATCACCGCGTCGGCGGCGATCTTCTTGCCGCTCTCCAGCAGCGTGAGCGTGCCCTCGTCGTGCCGTTCGACCGCCGCCACCGTCTCCCCGAAGCGGAAGGTCACCGCGAGGTCGCGCAGCCGGTACTTGAGCGCCTCGACCACCTCGGCGTCGCAGAAGTCCAGCATGCCGGCGCGCTGTTCGACCACGGTGATCTTGCTGCCGAGCGCGGCGAACATCGACGCGTACTCCATGCCGATGACCCCGGCGCCCACGATCACCATGGACCGGGGCACCTCCGCCATGCTGAGGACGCTGTCGGAGTCCATGACCGTACGGTCGTCGAACTCGACGCTCGCGGGGCGGGCCGGACGCGTACCGGTGGCGATCACCAGATGATCCGCCGTCAGCAGCCGCTCCTGGCCCGCCTCGTTCCGTACGGCGACCGTGTGCTCGTCGATGAACCGTCCGGTGCCGGAGACCAGCGTGACCTGGTTCCTGGCGAGCTGACTGCGGACGACGTCCACTTCGAGGCCGACGACATGCTGGGTGCGCGCGGTCAGATCGGCGACGGTGATCTCGTCCTTGAGCCGGTAGCTCTGCCCGTAGAGGTCCCGCTGCGTCAGCCCGCTGAGGTAGAGCACCGCCTCGCGCAGGGTCTTGGACGGCACCGTCCCGGTGTGCAGGGACACCCCGCCGATCATGTGGGGCCGGTCCACGACGGCGACCCGGCGGCCGAGCTTCGCGGCGGCGATGGCGGCCTTCTGGCCACCCGGACCTGATCCGATGACGAGCATGTCGAAGTCACGCACGGGAGGAGTCTGTCAGCCGGTGACGTATCCCGGAAGGGCGTGCCCGCGCCGGCCGGCGGCCGCGGTCCGCGTCAGAAGCCGTGGTCCGCGTCGGAGGCCGCGGTCCGCGTCGGGCCTCCCGGGCCGCCCGTCTCACGCCACGACGGTGAACAGCCCCCCGTCCGGGTCGCGCAGCGTGGCCTCGTCGCCCGAGGCGCAGACGGCCGGGGGAGCGACGACGCCGCCCCCGGCCGCCGCCGCGGCCGACGCGGCGGCGGGCACGTCAGCCACCCGGAAGTAGACGTGCCAGCGGGGCCGGATCTGCGGGTCGGGGGCGCTCTCGACGGCCCCGCCGCGCAGCGCGGCGACCGTGTGCGTCCCGTCGCGCACCAGGACCTGGTCGTTCTCGTAGTGCACCTCGCAGCTCCGCCCCTCGTCGGAGCCCCAGGTGAGGACCTGGGCGTAGAAGATGGCCGCGGCGAAGGCGTCCCGGGTGTGCAGCTCCAGCCGCGCGGGCCCGCCGCCCCGCCCCACGGACCAGCCCAGGACGGTCCTGCCCTCCCAGAAGCCGAACACGGCGCCGTCCGGGTCGGCGGCGAGGGTGGCGCGGCCCGTGCTCATGGCGAGGGGCCCCACGGCGACGGTCGCGCCCCGCTCCCGGATACGCGCGGCGGTCGCGTCCGCGTCGTCCACGGCGAAGTACGGGGTCCAGGCGACCGCGGCCTGCAGACTGGGGGCCAGCGCCCCGATCCCCCCGACGGCCCGGCCGCCCGACAGCGCCACGGAGAACGCGTCACCCAGCTCGGTGGGGCGGAACGTCCAGCCCAGGACCGTGCCGTAGAACTCCTGGGCCGCCGGGAGGTCGCGGGCCATCAGGCTCACCCAGCAGGGGGCCCCGGGTACGGCATGTGGTGACGCCGGCATGGCTCTGGTCCACTCCCTTCCGGCGGGTCCGCGGGAGCGGCGCTCGGCACTCCCGTAGCCATGCTTCACCCGGGCGCGGCGCCGCGCATGTCGGCGCCTCAGGGGCGGGCGCGGTGGACGCGCAGGAAGTCGACCCGGTACGACATGGCCGACGTGCCCGGGTCGGGCGCCGGGTGGTGGTGGCCGGCGCTGACCGACAGATTCACGATCAGCGAGGCGGACCAGTCCCGGCCGACGCCCCTGCCGTCCGCGAAGGCCCGGATCCCGTTGACCCACCAGACCACGGTTCCCGCCCGGAACTCGACCTTCAGGTGCACCCACGCGCCGGGCCGGACCGAGGGGTGGGCATAGGCGGTCCCGCCGCCCCTGACGTGGTTCGACAGCTCCAGCAGACCCGGGTTGTCCGGGTGGTACTCGAAGACGTCGATCTCGTTCCCGCCGTCCCGCCAGGTCCAGATCGCGGGCCACGCGCCCCTTTCGGCGGGCAGCCTCACCCGGGTCTCCAGGACGTCGCCGGTGCGCAGCATGAAGCCGTCCGGGCTGCCCTCCGTGGTGAGCAGCCCCGCGTCCCAGTTGCCGTCGGGGCGGCGGGTCGCCCGGAAGACACCGGTGCGGCTGTACTCCGGATCGGTGACGAGATGGTCCAGCTTGTTGTCGTCCGGATTGGTCGGGCCACCGCCCGGATACGCCCAGGACCGGCCGGCGACCCACTGCCGCGTGGAGGAGAAGTCGGCGGTGAAGCAGGGGGGTCCGCCCGGCCCCGGCGGACCACCGGGAGCCGGTACGGTCGGGCGGGGCCAGGGACCGAGCCGGCCGGACAGCCACTCCAGAAGTGCGGAACCGCGGTGCCCCATGACGTGCCTCTTCTCCGGGCCGGGATACGCGCCGGCGGGACCCGGCGCGCCTGCCGGGCCCGCGACCGCGGTGCCCGCCGGGCCAGGCAATCAGGCGCGGGGCACGAGGAGAACCCGCCACGCGGGCCCGGGCGGCCTTCGGCCCGGAGACTGCCGCCATCGGGTGGGCGACGGTCCCGTCATGCCGAGGTCTGGGCCTGGGGCGGTACGGAGCCCGGTACGGCGGCCTGGACCGCCGGAGGCGCCGTGCGCTGCGCCGCCGCCGGGTCCCCGGCGGCGCCGTTGATCTTCTCGATCGCCTGCCGGGCGTGCTCGCCGGTACGTGCCGTCAGCGACGACACCGTGGAGGCCGGGGCGGCGACGGGCCAGTCCTGCGCGGGCTTCGCGTGACCGGCGGCCCGGGTGCGCAGCCGGTGGCTCGCGGCCTCGTCCAGGCTGACGGGACGTTTCATCTGGGCGGCCAGCCGGCTCGCCTCCTGCCCCAGCGAGGCGACGTCCTCCCACCCCAGCCGAACCACCAGACGGAGTTCGGCCTCCCCGTCGGGCAGCGCGCGGAGGGAGGTGTTGACGGGGTCATTCATGGACAGATCCTCTGGGTCTCGGAACGGAACCCTGGCAGAGAGGGCCGCACCGCGCGGGCACGGGTGCTGCAGAGTGATACGCGCCGCCGCCACGGGGCGTTCACTCCGGTGGCCGATTCCCGCCGTTCGCCCTCCGCGTCACCCAGGCCGGGGGCCGTCCCCGCAGCAGCAGCACGACGGAGGCCACCGCGGCCAGGGCGCACCAGGTGGAGACGTACTCCAGCCGCCACAGCGCCGCGCAGAGGCCCGCGCCGGCCGCCACCGCCACGCCCAGCAGCCGCACCCACCGGTCCCCGCCGAGCAGCAGGGCGCCGACCGTGGCGACCAGATAACCCACGACGAGCGGCGCGGCGTACGGCAGGTCGATCACGTATCCGACGGTGTGGCCCCGGATCTCGGCGGTCACCGTGCGGCGCGTGAGGGCGTACGCGAGGAATCCGGCCGTGCCGAGCCCGACGGCCACCGGGACCGCCAGCCGGCGCCGCGCCCCGGGCGGGGCGGCGAGCAGCACGGCGACCGGCACCCAGACGGCCAGCAGCGGCAGGGCGACGACCGCCCAGGCCAGGGTGGCGGTACCGGAGCCGCCGCCGGCCCGCCACACGGCGGACTCGATGATCTGATGGACCCCCAGGATCAGCGGCAGCGCGGCGAGCGGCAGTTCTCGGGGTGAGCGCGCACGCGCCACACAGGTCACCCCGATCGCGGTGATCGCGGTGCCCGCCACGAGATCGGCCGTCGCGCTCCAGCACATGACGCCTTCCAAAGTAGTGCGGAAGGGACGGAGCGGCCGGGCGCGACGGCCGGGGAGGCCGCCGGGTCCTCAGCCGTCGCAGTAGCTGACGTCCCCCACGGTCCAGGCGCTGACGTCCTTGAGGGCGATGCGGTACATGCCGCCGGTCTCCGGGATGCCCAGCGTGCCCTGGAGGATCCGGGCGACATGGAAGTGCAGATGGGTGGGGGGTTCGTCGCGCGGACGCGGGCGGGTGGTCCGGCCGGGCGCTTCGAAGACGGCGGCGAACGGGCCCAGGCGCTCGGAGTCCTTCAGGACCTCCGCGACGCGCTCCCGCCAGACGGTTTCGGGTGCCAGGCGGCCCGTGATGACGGCGCCCTGGACGACCACGGTGAGGGACATCTGATTGCTTTGCTCGGACTCCACGGTGGTGGCGATGTCAACAAGCAGATGATCAGGCTTCGACATGGGCGCCGACTCTACTACGCGAACGGCCGTCCACGGGGCGGTCCTTCGCCGCGCCGACGGGCCGCGGTCACGGCACTCCCTCCGGCGCGAACGTGACCCGCGCCAGACCGTGGTACGCGGCGACACACCGGGCGGGCCAGGGCCGGTGCCCGTGGTCGCCGAACGGTTCGCCCATCCCGCTGATCGGCAGGGGGTGGTACGGCAGCACCCGCGCGCCCCGTGCCGCCCGCTCCCGCAGCCACCGGTCCTGGTGGTCCCACCGCTCCGCCCGTACGCGCATCTCCTGGCCCAGATCGCCGACGGGGACGGCGAGTCCGGCGCAGCACGCGGCGCACACCGCCGCGCCGACCGCCGTCGCGGCGCCGGTACGCCACCCGGAGCGCCGGAGCGCGCGCCCCAGCAGGGCGCCGGCGCCCGTCAGCAGCGCCACGTACAACAGGAGGTAGTCGTTCCAGGTCCGCGCCGCGCGGGCCACGCCGTCGCCGAAGAGCGGATAGGTGAGGACCGTGCAGAGATAGCCGGAGACGACGAGTGCCAGGGCCCCGCCGGCCAGCAGATGGGCGGGGCGGCAGGGCCCCAGCACCGACGGGCGCGCGCCCCGGTCCCGGACGAGCAGCCCGAGGAGCAGACCGGCGGCGACGGCCCCCACGTACTGCCAGGTCGTCAGGACCGTGCCCAGGATGTCCAGGAAGCCGCCCAGCGAATCCGCCAGCGCGTCGGGCGCGAACAGGTCGCCGGTCCGCGCCCCGTAGCGCTCCCGGCGCTGCCGCGACCCCGGGGAGGTGACCAGGACGAGCAGGCCGGTCACCACGCCCGCGAGCCCGGTCAGGCACCAGGCCCGCGCGTACGGGCGTACGCGCGGGACGAAGAGCCCGCGGTGCGCCAGCACTCCGGCGGCCAGCGCCACCGCGGCGACGGCCGAGGTCTCCTCGGAGAGCGTGCCGAGGAAAGCGCCGACGGCGAACACGGCGGCCAGGGCGGCGCGCCGGCCCCGGCGCGAGTGCGCCCACGCGAGGGGGATCACCGCCGCGCAGGCCAGCACCGGCGCGACGGTGTGCGACACCGAGGAGGCGGGCCAGTAGAAGGTCTTGTAGATGTTGAGCGTCGGGAAGAGGAAGACCACGGCCGTCATGGCCGCCACGAGCAGCGGGACGCCGCGCGGCGCCGTACGCCCGGTCAGGCGCAGCAGCGTACGGACCGCGCCCCACAGGATCGCCAGCATGACGACGGCGCTGACGGCGGCGAACCACCGGTGTCCCGCCACACCGGGCTTCGCGTACAGCCCGACCAGCAGTCCGTTGCCGAGCCGGCCGTTGTCCGTGCCGTAGAACTTCCCGATCAGCCCCGTGATGCCGTGGTCGCGCACCTCGGGCAGGAAGCACCAGTCGTCCGCGCTGGGGCGCACATGGCGGCCGAGCCAGGCCGCCATCGCCAGCACACCGAGGGGCAGCGCCGCGAGGGCGGGCGGTCCGTACGCCGCCCATCCGCGCGCGGACCGCGACTTCCCGGTCTCCGGCGCGGGGACCGGGGCGGGGGCGGGAAGGGTCCCGGGGGCGGATCGCCCGGCCGGTCCGCCGGGGAGGGTGACGCTCGACGCGCCCGTGGCCATGCGCGCCACCGCCTTTCGGAGCTGAGGGCTGAGGCTGAGGGCTGGGAGGGAGGGGCGGGGACGGCTCCGGGCCGGTTACAGGGCGGCCCTGTTCCTCGGTCCGGTGTTCCTCGGTCCGGTACGGGACTGTTCCGTCTCGCGGACGATGTAGTGCGGGCGGTGCTTCGCCTCGTGGTAGATGCGGCCCACGTATTCGCCGACGATGCCGAGCGTCGCGAGCTGGATCCCGCTGAGCGCCACGACGGCGGTGATCAAAGTGGTGTAGCCGGGCGCGTCCACACCGTTCAGCGCGACGTTCCCGATGATCCACAGGGCGTATCCCAGCGCGGAGAGGAAGAGCCACAGTCCGGTGTGGATCGCGAGCCGCAGTGGGCGGCTGTTGAAGGAGAGCAGTCCGTCGATCCCGTAGTTGAGCAGGTTCCGGCCGCCCCATTTCGAGGTTCCCGCGGCCCGCCGCACATTCCGGTAGGTGAAGCTCGCCGTGTCGAAACCGATCCACGAGAAGATTCCCTTGGAGAACCGGTTGGACTCGGGCAGTGAGAGCACACTCTCCACCGCGCGGCGGGAGAGCAGCCGGAAGTCCCCGGCCCCGTCGACGACTTCGACCTCCATGCAGCGGCGCACCAGCCGGTAGTAGGCGAGGCTGAGCGCGGTGCGTACGGCGCCCTCGCCCGCGCGGTCGCGCTGCGCGACGACCTGGTCGTAGCCGTGCCGGTGCAGTTCCAGCATGCGGGGGACGAGGTCGGGCGGGTGCTGGAGGTCGGCGTCCATCAGGACCACCGCGTCGCCGCGGGACATCCGCAGCCCAGCGAGCATGGCGGCCTCCTTGCCGAAGTTACGGCTGAAGGAGGTGTAGCGGACCCGCGGATCGGCGCCCGCCAGTCCGCTCAGCAGAAGCCGGGTCCCGTCGGTGCTGCCGTCGTCCACGTAGCAGATCTCGAAGCTCTGCCCGGTCGGTTCGAGGGCGGCGAGCAGCGCGCTGTGAAAGGAACCGAGGACTTCGCTCTCGTTGAAACACGGTACGACAATGGAAACCTGAAGCATGGTCATCCCACTCCACATGGCTGATGCGACAGACGCGCCCGGGAAGGGCGGGGCGGAGGAATCAGCGGGATATGCCGCCGTGGAAGGAATGGGAGTTCACCGCGTACTACCCGGCTGTCCGCTCGCCGGGATTCCGCCGCCGCATCGCGTCCACGCTGCTTCCTCCGGTCCGTGCCGCATGTCCGTTGCCGGTGGCAACCATAGGATGAGGCGATCTTCATCTCAACGGGACATGCCGGACGGTGCGGCGCTTTCGTGCCGCACCGTCCGTGGGGCCGCACCGCCCGGGAGGCCGCACCGTCCGGGCGGCCGCACCGTCCGGGCGGCCGTGCCGCGCCCCGTCAGGCGCGGGGCTCCCGTGGCGCCGGGAGATGGATCGCGGTGGCCACCAGACCGTGTCCCGCGGTCCAGCGGCCGGGAAAGGCGCCGATGCGCCGGCCGCCGACCAGCGGTCCCGGTACCAGCAGCTCCGCGCGGAAGGTCCGTTCGACCGGATCGATGTCGATCCGCGCCTCGGAGAAGTCCAGTTCGGACCCGGTCAGCGGGTACCAGACCTTGAAGACGCTCTCCTTGGCGCTGAAGAGCAGCCGGTCCCAGCTCGTCCCCGGGTGCCGCTCCGCCAGGGACATGACCTGCTCGGTCTCGCCGGGCAGCCCGACGACGTCCAGCACGCCCTCCGGCAGCGGCGCGTCCGGCTCCGCGTCGATCCCCACCGACGCCGTCCCGTCCGCCCGCGCCACGACGGCGGCGCGGTACCCGTCGCAGTGCGTCATGCTGCCGACGATCCCGTCGGGCCAGCCCGGCGCGCCCCGGAGGTTCGGCAGCAGGGGGACGGGCGGCTGCCCGAGCCGCAGCAGCGCGCGGCGGGCCAGCAGCCGTACGGTCGTGAACTCCCGCTGCCGCTTGGGCACGGCCTTCGCGATCCGCTCGCGCTCCTGCGCGTACAGCAGCTCGCCGGGCCCGGGGACGGGGTCGTCGTACGCCGCCTCGCAGGCGACCGAGGCCGGCAGTATCGCCTCGATCACCAGGCGCTCCGGTCGTCGGGTACGGGCAGGATCTCCCGCAGCGGTGTCCTCGGCGGCCGTTTGCCCCACTCGCGCGGATAGCCGATCGAGACCTCCTCGAAGCGCACCCCGTCGTGCCACGTGACGCGGGGTATGTGCAGATGCCCGTAGACGACGGAGGCGGCGCGGAACCGGGTGTGCCAGTCCGCGGTCAGCTCCGTGCCGCACCACTGCGCGAACTCGGGGTGGTGCAGGATCAGGGTGGGGTGCCGTACCAGCGGGAAGTGGTTGACCAGGACCGTACGCAGTCCGGGATCGACGGCGGACAGCCGGCGCTCGGTCTCCTCGACCCGTGCCCGGCACCACGCGTCCCTGCCCGGATAGGGGTCGGGGTGGAGGAAGTACTCGTCGGTGCAGACGATGCCCGCGTCGTGGGCCACGCGCAGCGACTCCTCCATGGTGGTGGCGCCGGGGGCCCGGAACGAGTAGTCGTAGAGCACGAACAGCGGTGCGACCGCGACCGGTTCGCCCGCACCGCGCCACACCGGATACGGGTCCTCGGGGGTGGCGACGCCCAACTCGCGGCACAGCTCCACCAGATGCAGATAGCGCTTCTCGCCGCGCAGATCGCACGGATCCTTCGGGTGCGTCCACAGCTCGTGGTTGCCGGGCGCCCACACCACCTTGGCGAACCGCTCGCTGAGCAGGCGCAGCGCCCAGGCGACATCGGCGTACTTCTCGGCGACGTCGCCCGCGACGATCAGCCAGTCCTCGTCGGAGTCCGGGCGCATCCCCTCGACCAGCGCGCGGTTCTCCTCGTACGCGATGTGCAGATCGCTGACCGCCAGGAGTTTTCCGTCGGGCACAGTACCGTCCTTCTGGATCAGGCTCGAACACCGGTCCGGGCGCCGGTGTTCCCCCTGCGAGATTACGGCTCCGGGGCCGCGACAGGGAGTGGATCAGGGGCGTTCCGGAGGGAAGTCTGCCCGCGCGTGCGCGATCTCAGGCCCTGACGATTGCGCGGACGCGCGGCGCACCGCCGCAGTAGAGTGGAGCCGGCCTCCGGTCCCGCCTGTCGGCGGCCCGGATTCCTCGGTCCGTACCCGGGTTTCAGGAGGATACGAAACGATGGCGACGTCCACCGAAGCGAGCCGCTGGGTCCGGTGCTTCCATCCGGCGCCGCACAGCCGCGGCCAGCTCCTCTGTTTCCCCCACGCGGGAGGCTCGGCGTCCTTCTACTTCCCCCTCTCCGCACAACTCTCCTCCGTGGCGGAGGTGTTCGCCGTGCAGTACCCGGGACGCCAGGACCGACGCGAGGAGGCCGCCCCGCGTGACATAGGGGTGATGGCCGACCGGATCTACGCCGCGGTCCGCGGGCGGCTCGGCACCAGGCCGACGACGTTCTTCGGGCACAGCATGGGCGCCGTCCTCGCCTTCGAGGTGGCACGGCGCTACGAGGCCGACGGCGGTGAGCTCTCCCGCGTCTTCGCCTCGGGGCGGCGTGCCCCGTCGCGCGTCCGGGACGAGAACGTGCACCTGCGCACCGACGACGGGATCGTCGCCGAGCTGAAGTCGATGTCGGGGACGGACTCGGCGCTCCTCGGCGACGAGGAGATCCTCCGGATGATCCTGCCGGCCCTGCGCAGTGACTACGAGGCCATCGAGACATACCGGTGCGAACCGGGCGCCACGCTCCGTGCTCCGATCTCCGCGTTCACCGGCGACAGCGATCCCAAGACCTCGCTGGAGGAGGCCGAGGAGTGGCGTGAGCACACCACGGGAGCCTTCGACCTGAAGGTGTTTCCCGGCGGGCACTTCTACCTCGGCCCGCAGGCGCCCGCGGTGTTCGCGGCCCTGCGGGAGCATCTGGCGTCCGTCGCCTGAGCCGCGCCCGGGTGGTGCCCGGCCCGGCGAACGGTCGGCGGCCCGCGCCGGACACCGGTCGCGTCGCGCCCGGTGCGGACCGGCGGTGGCCACGGCCACCGCCGGTCCGTCCAGGGGCGCGGGCGGCACGGACACCGGATGCGGTGACGACCGTCAGCTGCCGGACGCCTGGTAGAGGCCGCGCCCGGCGCGGTGCGCCCGCGAGGTGCCGACCAGCCGGTCGAGGGTGCTCCGTACCGCGTTGATGCTGCCGGGCGTACCGTCGCGCCCCAGCTGCGCCGCCACGTCACGGGCCCGGACCGGGTCGCCGCCGGCCGCGGCGAGGATGGCGAGGATCTGGTCCGTCAGCCCGGCGCCCTGCTGATCGTCGGCGACGGGAGCCGCCTTCTTCGCGGACTTGGCCGGCGGCGTCTTCTTCGCCGGGCTGCGCTTGGTCTCCTTCGGCGCCTTGGCCGGTGTCTCCGCCTTGGCCTTGGCCGGAGCTTCCGCGTCGGCCTTGGCCTCGGAACCGGCCGCCGCCTTCGCGGCCTTGGCGGTCGCGCGTGCCTTGCCGCGTGCGGGCGCCGGGGCCGTCCCGGCGGGCGCCTCCTCGGCCGGCGCCTCCTCCGCCACGGGCTCCGGTGTCACCGCCCGCTGCTCCGGTACCGCGGGCGCGGCCACCGGCGGCAGCGCTTCGACGGCCTCCGGCGTGGGGGAGAGCGCCTGGAGTGCGCCCAGTGCGGTACGCACCGACTCCAGCCGCTCGGTGACCGTGGCCAGTTCCTTCTCCAGCGTCTGCTGGTGTGATTCCAACTGCGGGAGTTCCGAGCGGAGAAGCGCCGTGGTCGCCTCGATGCTGCCCGGTGTGGTGGGTGTGGTTGTCATGGTGTCGCCCTCTCGTTCTGGCCGCCGCCGTTGCCCCCCGTCGGCCGCCTCTGGGGTGAAGCCTAGGCCCTGCGGTGTGTCGTGTTGTGGTGAGAACGTGTGAACTGCCGTCGATCACCCTTACGGACGGCCCGAACTCACCCTGTAAATACGTCAGTTCGCGGAATCAACGCATCGGGGCGACAGGAGCCGGGCCGCAGGTGAGCGCCCCGGCGGTGGGACCCGTGAGAGGTGTGTGGTGCACTGTGGTGGCAGGCGCCCCGTACGGAAGGACATCTGCCCGTAACGGAACGGCGGCTCGAAAGGCCAGGTGTGCTGTTACGGTCGGAGAGGTGCGGTCACCGCTGCCCGCCGGTCTGTTCGCCCCGCTCCCGACCGGTTGTCCCAGGAGACTCGTGACCGCCTCCCTCGCGCGCCGCGCGCGTTCCGCCCGCCGTACCGCCGTGCCCGCCTGGCTCAGCCACCCGCTGGGCTGGCGCTCGGGACCGATCCCCCGGGCCGCCGTGGTCCGCGGCGCGCTCGGCGCCGGCCCGCTGCTCGCGCTCGGTGTGCTGACCGGTCATCTCGGCCCCGCCGTGCTCGCCGGGCTCGGCGCGATGCTCGCCGGCGTCAACGACCGCCCCGGCACCCGCCGTACCGGTGTCGTGCACATCGGCCTGCCCGCCGTCGCCGGGGCCTTCGGGCTGCTGTGCGGCGGCCTGCTCGCGGACACCGGCGGCCGGTGGGCCGCCGTGCCCGCGCTCTTCGTGGTGGGCTGGCTCTCCGGGGCGCTGAGCGTCGCCGGTCCGGTGTGGTCGGCCGCGGCGACGCAACTGCTCGTCACCGCGTCCATCGGAGCCGGGATGCCCCTGGCGGGCCCCGCCTGGCTCAAAGCGTCCTGCTACCTCGGTGGCGCCGCCTGGCTGCTGCTGCTCCGGTTCCTGCTGCGCGCTCCCGGCCTGCGCCGCGGCGCCCGGTGGGACGGGGAACGGGAGGCCGTCGCCGCCGTCTTCGACGCGCTCGCCGACGCGCTGCGCGCCGTGGGCGGGCCGGACGCCGGGGCCGCCCGGCGCCGGCTGACCGCCGCCCAGCAGCGCGCGGACGAGTCGGTGCGCCTGATGCGGCTGCTGTCCTGGCCGGCCGGGGCGCGCGGCGGCGGCCCGGCCGCCGTCCACCGGATCGTCACCCGCTCCGGCGCGGCGACGGCGCTGTGCGAGGCCGGGATAGCACTGCTCTGGGAGGGCAGGCCGCTGCCCCGCCAGGTGGCCGAGGGGCCCCGCCGGCTGGCCGCGGCCGTCCGCGCGGACGCGGCGCCCGGCGCCCTGCCGAGCCCGGCCTCCGACACGGTCCAGCGCGGCGCGTTCGACCGCGCGCTGCTGGACGCCGCGGTCGCCTTCGACCGTACGGAACCGGAGGGGAGGCCCCTGCCGTACGAGAACACCACCACCCGGCCCCGCGCTCCGCGCGCCGTTCCCCGGCGGCCGGGCCGGGTGTTCGCGCCGGCGCGCCGGGAGAACGGGCTGCGGGTGGCGCTGTGCGTCGCCGTGAGCGCCGCCGTCGCCCTGAGCCTCCACCAGACGCACTGGTACTGGCTGCCCGCCACGGCCGCCTTCCTCGTCAAGCCCGACCTGGGACCGCTCTTCTCCCGGGTGGTGAACCGCGTCGCGGGCACGGCCGCGGGTGTGCTGGTCTTCACTCTGGTCACGGCGGTGGCCACGGGCCTCGGCGGACCCTGGTGGCTGATCGGTGTGGTGGTGACGGGCGGGGCGCTGATCCCGGTGGCCACCCGGCACTTCGGCTTCCAGACCGCGGCCGTCACCCTGCTCGTCCTGGCGTTCCTGTACGCGGCCGGGGACACCGAGGCGACCGCCGCGCGGCTGCTGGACACCGCGCTCGCCTGCGCCATCGTGCTGCTCGTCGGGCATCTGCCGCACCTCACCGATCCCCGGGTACGGGTCGGTCACCGCTTCGCGGTCGCACTGCGCTGCACGGAGCGGTACCTGCGCCACGTACTGGACACACCGTCCGGCGGCGGTGCGCCGGGCACCCCGCGGGCCCCGCACGGAGCGGGGACACCGGCCCCGCCGCGCGGCGGCGACGCCACCGGCATCGCGCTGCGCCACGCCGCCTACCGCGCGCTCGCGGAGGCGCGGGCCGCGGCGGAGACGGCCGCCGCGGAGCTGCCGGGGCCGCACCGTACCCACCGCCACGACTGGGCGGCGGTGGTGGCGCGCGCGGAGCGGATCGTCGAGGCGGCGACCGCCTGTGCCGTACGGGTCGAACAGGGCGTCCCGCTGCCGTCGGCCGCCGAGGCGCGGGAGGTCACCGGGGCGCTCGCCGCGATGGCCGACGCGCTGGAGGAGGGCCGCCCGCCGCCCGCCGCGGCCCTGCCCCCGGTCCCGAGCCGGTGCCGTTCCCTGCGGGACGTCGTGACCCATCTCCACGGGATCCAGGCCCTGACCACGGCGGCCTGACCCGCCCGGACCCGCCCTCGACCCGCCCGGACCCGGCCCGCCGGAGCCTGACCCGTCCGGGCCCGACCGCCGGTGTGTCCGGCCCGGACGGGAGGCGTCACTTTCTTCCGCGGCGGGTGAGCGGCCGTTCGAGGAGCCGGTACGAGGCGTACGCCGCCACGAAACTGGCCGCGACCGTGGCGGGCCCCTGCCAGGTGCCGAGCCCCAGGTCCGACATGAGCCGGGACAGCGGATAGTGCCACAGGTAGAGGCCGTAACTGAGGTTCCGTCCGGTCCACACCAGCGGGGCCAGGGAGAGCGACCGGGCCAGTCGGCTGTCGGGACACAGCTCCAGCGCCGCGACGAGTGTCGCCGACAGGACGGCCGTCACCAGGAACCCGACGGTGTACCAGGGCACGGTCCAGGCGGACTCGCCCGTCATCGGCACCTGCCAGACGATCAGGGCGAGCAGCGCCAGCGCGGGCCAGGCGAGCCGTCCCGCCCACCGCCCCAGGGTCGCGAGCCGGGGATCGTCCGTGGGCAGCCGGGCCACCACCACGGCCAGCAGCGCGCCGGCCAGCAGCTGGTCGGCGCGGGTGTCCATGCCGTTGTAGATACGGTGCGCGGCATCCGGGTTCCACAGCACAAGGCGCCACACCAGCGGCAGCAGACACACCACGGCGGTGCAGATCAGCACCGTACGCGCCCGGAACCGGCGCAGGAGCAGCAGCAGGAGCGGCGGCCAGACGAAGTAGAACTGTTCCTCGACACCGAGCGACCAGGTGTGGGACAGAAGGGAGGTGTCGCTGGAGTAGACGCCGGGCTGGGAGGCCCTGACGATGTTGACGAGGAAGGTGGCGGCCAGGACGACGGCCGGCCACGCACCGTCGAACGAGGGCAGCCGGGTGGTGAACACCAGTACGGCGCAGAACGCGCAGACCGCGAGCAGCGCCGGGACCAGCCGCAGCCAGCGCCGCCAGTAGAACGACCGCATCGCGACGTCGCCGGTCCTGGCGAACTCGGCGAGCAGCAGGCGGGTGATGACGAAACCGCTGATGGTGAAGAAGACGTCCACCCCGAGTGCGCCGCCGGGCAGCAGGTCGGGTTCGAGGTGGTACACCATGACCAGCACCACGGCCAGCGCCCGCAGCCCGTCCACCCCGCGGACCCGGCCGCCCCGGCGCAGCGTTCCCGGGAAGCCGCGCGCTCCCCGGTCGGGCCGGCCGTCGACGCGTACCGGGATGAGACCCAGAGCGAGCCCCGGCGCACCGTCGTGACCGGTGTGCCGGGGCAGTTCCCGCGTGTGCCCTCCGGGCCCACCCGGTCTGTGCGGCTTCTGTTCCTCGGCGGCTCCGTCCCCTCGGCCTGTGCGCGTCGCTGTCTCGGTAGGTGTGCTGTCCATCCCGTGCCCGTGCCCGGAAAGTGGACTCCCACGCGGTTGTTCATGCGATTCTCAGAAAGCGCGGCCATTTGGAGGAAGACGGCAGGACGGGAGGAGAGGTTGCTCCTACGGGAGGAGAGGTTCCTACTTCAGCGGTGCGGCGAACAGCGGGACGACCTTCTCCAGCGCGTACGCCACCGAGAGCACCGAGTCCGTCGCGAACGCGTTGCTGAGCGTGTCGTCGTCGAACACCACGGAACGGCCCGCCTTGACGGAGGGAACGGCCTGGTAGAGCGGGTCGTCGGTGATCTTCTTCGCGTCCACGCCGATGGGCGCCATCACCGTCAGATCGGCGTCCAGCAGTTCGAGGTTCTCGCGGCTGACGGGTACGGAGAACGACGCGCCGGCCTTGGCCTCGACGGCCGGGCTGTTCCGGAAACCGAGGCGTTCGACGAAGTCGACGCGGCCGGTGCCGTGGACGTACGCGCCGAACGCGTCGCCCGTCCGGGAGCCGAGGGCGATCGTTCTGCCCTTGAACTCGGGGTGGGCGGCGGCGGAGTCCTGGAACTTCCGCTCCGTCTCCGCGATGAGCTGCTCGCCCTTCTCGGGGATGCCCAGCGCGGCGGAGATCATCTCGGTCTGCTTGCTCCAGGAGATCTTGTACTGGTCGCCGCCCTTCGGCACCCCGATGGTCGGGGCGATCTTGCTGAGGGTGTCGTAACGCTCTTGGTCCCCGCTGGACTTGGTGTCCAGGATGAGATCGGGCCGGAGCGCCGCGATCTTCTCGAACTGCGGTTCAAGGGTGCCGATGATCTGCGGGCTCTTCCGGTAGAGCCCCTTCGCCCAGGGGCCGACCCCGTCGCCGCCGAACGCCAGCCAGTCGCTGGCCCCGACGGGCTGCACGCCGAGCGCCAGGGCGGCCTCGGCGTCGCCCCAGCCCAGCGCCACGACGCGCTGGGGGTGTTCGTCGACGGTGACCTCGCCGAACTTGGTCGCGACCTTGGCGGGGAAGGCGCCGTCGTCCCGGGCGGCGGAGGAGCCGGCGGAGGCGTCGTCGGACGAGGACGAGCCGCAGGCGGTCAGCAGCCCGACGAAGAGCGCGGTGAGAACGGCCCACAGGGCAGCGCGAAGATTCTTTTTACGTGACATGAAATTAGGTTAGCCTAACCTTAAGTCACTCCGCAGTGGCGGGGTCCCGGTCTCCGGCGGGTACCGGCTCCCCGGCGATGTGGTGACGGCCCATCGGTACGATCATCGGCGTCAGCGAGGCAGGATCCTCGGTGACGGAACAGCGCATCCCGAACACCTCGGTGACGAGGGACGCCGACACGATCTCCTGGGGCGCCCCCTCCGCCACGATCCGCCCGTCCTTCATGGCGACGAGATGATCGGCGTACCGGCAGGCCAGATTGAGGTCGTGCAGCACCACCACGATCGTCGAGCCGTACGTCCGGTTCAGATCGGTGAGCAGGTCCAGTACGTCGAGCTGGTGGCTGATGTCGAGGTATGTCGTCGGCTCGTCCAGCAGCAGGATGTCCGTACGCTGCGACAGCGCCATGGCGATCCACACCCGCTGCCGCTGGCCGCCGGAGAGTTCGTCCACCGGCCGCGCCGCCAGCTCCAGCACGTCCGTCGCCAGCAGCGCCTGCGCCACCGCCGCGTCGTCCTCCGCGGTCCAGCGCCGGAACCACCCCTGGTGCGGATAGCGCCCCCGGCCCACCAGATCGCTCACCGTGATGCCGTCGGGCGCCACCGGGCTCTGCGGCAGGATGCCCAGCACCGCGGCGACCTCCTTGGTGGGCATCGCCTGGATGTCCCGCCCGTCGAGCAGCACACCCCCCTCGGTGGGCGTCAGCAGCCGGGCCATGGAGCGCAGCAGCGTCGACTTCCCGCAGGCGTTCGGCCCGACGATCATCGTGATCCGGCCCGGCGGTATGACCACGCTCAGCCCGGCGACGACCTCACGCCCGTCGTAGCCGAGGCGGACGTCCCGCGCCTGGAGTGTGTGCTCCGCACTCATGCGCAGATCCTTCCCTCATATCACTCAGGGCCTGCCGTTCGGAGCAGGCCCGGCTTTCTCGCGGGGCTTTTGTCGGACACGCTCTAGCCGCCCCTGCCCGCGCGGTTGGCACGGGCCAGGAGCCACAGCAGATAGGGCGCGCCGATCACACCCGTCACCACACCCACCGGGAACTGGGTCGAGCCCAGCAGATGCTGTGCGGCGAAGTCGGCGACCAGGACGATCAGCGCCCCGGTCAGGGCGGCGGGCAGCAGCGCGGCGCCCTGACGCGGCACCAGCCGGCGGGCGATCGGCGCGGAGACGAAGGCCACGAACGCCACCGGGCCCGCCGCGGCCGTCGCCACCCCGGCCAGCGCCACCGCGCAGGCGAGCAGCGCCAGCCGGGCGCGCTCCACCCGGGTGCCGAGCCCCATCGCCGTGTCGTCGCCCAACTGCAGGGTCTCCAGGGGCCGCGCCGCCAGGAACGTCGGCGGCACGAGGAGGGCCAGGGCCACGACGAGCGGCCGGAGCTGCTCCCAGGAACGGCCGTTGAGGCTGCCCGTCAGCCAGGCGAGGGCGGTCTGCGCGTCCGCCACGTCCGAACTGGTCAGCAGGTGCGAGATCATACTGGACAGCGCGGCGCCGATCCCGATGCCGACCAGCACGAGCCGGTATCCGGCGACGCCGTCGCGCCACGCGAGCGCGTAGATCGCCGCCGCGGCCACCACCGCACCCAGCAGCGCGGAGGCGGAGAGCAGGAAACCACTGGCTCCGAAGCCCACCCCGGCCAGCACCCCGGCCGCGCCCGCCCCCGAGCTGATCCCGATCACATCGGGACTGGCCAGCGGATTGCGCAGCACCGTCTGGAACACCGCGCCGGAGAGCCCGAACGCCGCGCCGACCAGCAGGCCGATCAGCGCGCGCGGCAGCCGCAGGTCGACGATGACGAACCGGGAGCCGCCGTCGCCGCCGCCGGCCAGCGTCGCGATCACGTCGCCCAGTGGGACGTACAGGTCACCGAAGGCCAACGAAACGCAGAACATGGCCAGTACGGCGCCGGTCAGTGCCACGCAGACCGCGACGGTACGGGCCCGTCCGGCGCGCCGGGTCCGTACGACGTCCGCCACGGCGGCGGCCAGTCGCGGGTCCGGGTGCCTGGCGGTTCCAGCGGTCAGGTCGTTCACAGCTCCACCAGACGGCGACGGCGCACCAGGATCACGAAGGGCACGGCCCCGACCACCGCGGTGACGATCCCCACCTGCACCTCACCGGGCCGGGCGATCAGCCGCCCCACGATGTCGGAGACCAGGATCAGCACGGGCGCCAGCAGCGCGCTGTACGGCAGGATCCAGCGGTAGTCCGGGCCGGTGAACATCCGGGCCGCGTGCGGTACGACCAGGCCGACGAAGCCGATGGGCCCGGCGACCGCGGTGGCCGCCCCGCACAGCAGCATCACCGTAGCCGCCGACAGCAGCCGCGCCGCGCCCACCCGCTGCCCCAGCGCCCGCGCGAGATCGTCCCCCAGCGACAGGGCGTTGAGCTGCGGCCCCAGCGCCAGCGCCAGCACCACGCCCACCGCGATGCAGGGCAGGGCCTGCCACAGCAGGGTTGCGTCGCGCCCGGCGAGCGAACCGACCTTCCAGAACCGGAACCGGTCGAAGACCTGCCGGTCCGTCAGCATGATGGCGGTGGTCACCGACCCGAGGATCGCGGTGGTGGCGGCCCCGGCCAGCGCCAGCTTCACCGGTGTGGCGCCGTCCCGGCCCAGCGAGCCGACGCCGTAGACCAGTACGGTCGCGGCGAACGCGCCCAGGAGCCCGAACCAGATGTAGTCGGAGGGGGAGCCGAGGCCCAGCAGGCCGATCGCGGTCACCACGGCCACCGAGGCGCCTGCGTTGACACCGAGGATGCCCGGATCGGCCAGCGGGTTGCGGGCCACGCCCTGCATGACCGCCCCGGCGAGCCCCAGTGCGGCGCCCGTCATCAGCCCGGCGACCGTACGCGGAACGCGCTCCTCCAGGACGATGAGCTGCCCCTTGTCGGAGAGATCCCGGTCGAACAGGGCCCGCAGCACATCGCCGGTCGCCGCGTCGCCGGAGCCGAACGCGAGGCTCGCCCAGACCGCCGCCACCAGCAGGCCGAGGGCCACCAGCAGCCCCGCCCCGAGGAGCGGACGGCCCCGGCGCGTACCGGGGCCCGCCGGCCCGGCGGGCCCCTCGGTCGGGTCCGCGGGTCCGCCGGGGGAGCGGGGACCGGTCTCCGTGCCGGAGCGCGCGCTCACGCCTCGTGGGCCTTCGCGCGAAGCGTCCCGCCGTGCATCTGTCCCGCCCCCACTGTGCCGTTCCCGGCGCGGCCGGCCGCGCCGCGGATGCTGGTGAACCCGTAAAGTAAGGTGAGCCTAACATTATCGATCAGCTGTTCGTCTCGTCCTGCCCGGCCCGTACCCGGAAGAGATCCCCCTTGTCCCCTGCCGCGACGACGGAGCACGCAGCGCACCCCGCCCACGAGTTCACCGACCGGGCGGGCCACCGCGCCCTGCGCTCCGCCGGCGAACTGCGCGAACTGCTCGGCACCCCGCACCCGATCGTGATCGACAAGGTCCGCCGACGGCTCGGCCCCGAGGACCTCGATCTGCTCGCGCGCTCACCGTTCTGTCTGCTCTCCACCTCCGACGCCCGGGGCAACTGCGACGCCTCACCCCGCGGCGACGTGCCGGGCTTCGTCCGGGCCCTGGACCCCCGCACGCCGGCCCTCCCGGACCGGCCGGGCAACCGGCGGGCCGACAGCTTCCACAACATCCTGGAGAACCCGCACGTCGGCCTGGTCCACCTCGTGCCCGGCAGCAAGGACGTGCTGCGCGTCAACGGGCGGGCGCGCATCCTCACCGACGCCCCCTTCTTCGACGGGATGGCACTGAAGGGCCAACGCCCGCTGCTCGCCCTGGTGGTGGAGATCGACGAGATCTTCCGGCACTGCCCGGCCGCACTGACCCGGTCGGGCCTCTGGCAGCCGGAGACCTGGCCGGGAGCCTGACACCGTGAGCAGCCGACGGCCCCCCGGCGGCTCAGCAGTGGCCGGGCCGGGCGTGGACCGTGATACGGGCCCGGGTCACGGTCCGGCTGCCGCACTCCTCGAAGTAAGCGCGCAGCACCGCGCGTTTCACCGCCTCCCCGCCGGCCCTCTCCAGCGGCTGCCCCGGCAGGTCGTGGACGGCCACGATCCGCCGCACGGCCAGCATCCGCTCGCGCACCCGCGCCGCCGGCAGCTCCGTGCCGTGCAGGGTGTCCGAGGCGACGGGGGAGCGGTCGAGGGCGAGATCCGTCAGCCCCCGGAAGTCACCGGGCCGCGCCAGCGTCCACACCCGGCGCCGCGCCGGCAGGAAGAGCAGGCCGTCGCCCGGCCGCGCCGACTCCCGTACGGCGCGGGCCACGGCGGTGGCGTCGTTCTGACGGCTCTGCGGGGTCCGCAGATACGTGCCCACCGGCCACAGCGCGGTGAGCGCCGCCGCCACCGCGACCACGGCCACCGCCCGGCGCCGGGCCGTGTCCGCGCCGGCACCCCGCCCCCGGGACCGGTCGAGCGCCGCGCCCAGGAGCAGCGCGAGACCGACGGTGTACGAGAGGACGTAGCGCTCGACGTAGAACGGCCGTAGCGGGGTGAGCGCCATCAGCAGCGCGGTCGGCAGGATCAGCAGAGGCAGCGCGAGCGCCTCCAGCCGGGGGAGCGGCGACCTCGACAGGACCGGCGGGGCGGCGCCCGACGCGACCGGCGGGGCGGCGGCGCACGGGCCGGCGGCCGTGCCGGGTCCACGTGGCGCCGTACGGGCACATGCCACGCCCACCACCGTCACCGCCGCGAAGCCCAGGACCTGCCGCGCGCCGGGGGCGCCGATCCAGTCGACCTGCGCCGACTGCGTCGTACTGAACACCGCGAGCGGCAGCAGCCCGGCGCCCACCGCGCACGCGGCGGTGCCCCACGCCCTTCGAGTCCGCGCGGACAGGTGGGGAGGCGTCGAACACACCACCGTCACGCCGTGGGCGAGCAGCGTCAGCACCGCGAACTCGTGCAGCAGACAGGCGGTCAGTGTCACCCCGGCGTACGCGGCCCACCGCCACCGCGCCGGGCGGGCGAGCGCGTACGCCAGCAGCCAGCTCGCCCAGGTGACCAGCGCGCACACCAGCGCGTAGGAACGGCCCTCCTGCGCGTACCGCTGTACGGCCGGGAGCAGCGGGAGGACCAGTCCGGCGAGCAGCCCGGCGCGCGGCCCGGCGAGGGCGCGGCCGAGCAGCGCGACCCCGGCGGACGCCGCCGCCACCGCGAGGACCGACGGCAGCCGCAGCGCGACGAGCCCGCCGTCCCACAGCGCGAAGACCCCGTGCATGAGGAGGTAGTAGAGGCCGTGGACCGCGTCGGCGTGCCCCGCGGTGCCCCAGATCTGCCCCGGGGCACGGTGCGCCACCTCGTACGTGACGGCCTCGTCGCCCCACAGCGTCCCGCGGCGGCCGATCCCCCACATCCCCAGCGCCAGCGCCAGGGCGGACGGGGCGAGCACGGCGAGCGCCCGCGAGTCCAGCACCCGCGCACGGAGCGGCGAGGCGGGCGCCACGGGCCGCGGGGGCGGCGGGACGAGAAGGATGGCGGGCTCCGTTCCCACCCGCGCGACGCCGGTCGACGCGGCGCGGCGCTGCGGGCTGACCGGCCCACTGTCCCCGATCCGCACACGAGCCGGCCCGCGACGCCCCGCGACCGGCGGGACGGTCCCACCGCCGGGCCCCGCCCCCGTACGCCGTCCGGGGCACGCCCGGCGTGCGGCAAGCGGAACCGGCTCACCTGGACGGCGCCCACCGGATGGCGAGCACCGCCCGGGCGGCGGACGATGACCGCACACCGGGAGAGGCGGACGGGATGAGCGATCTGCGGACGCTGGCGGCCGAGGCGTACGTCTACGGCTATCCGATGGTGTTCAACCTGGACGAGGCCGACCGCTTCACCCACGCCGGGCTCGGCCCGGTGCCGCCCGCGCCCTTCAACACCCTCGCCCACAGCACCCGGCTGGCCGGACCTGACGACACCTTCGCCGGCGTCAACAACGACACCGTCCACACCGTGGCCCAGCTCGACCTGTCCGGCGGCCCGCTGCTGCTGACCGTGCCCGACACGGCCGGGCGCTACTACGTCCTGCGGTTCGTGGACGCCTGGACCAACAACTTCGCCTACGTCGGACGGCGCGCCACCGGCACCGCCGCGGGCAGCTTCCTGCTCACCGGGCCCGGCTGGCGCGGCGAGGTACCCGCCGGAGCCACCCGGATCGCCTGCCCCACCGCCGTGGCCTCGCTCATCGGCCGCTGGGCGTGCGCGGGGCCCGAGGACCTCCCGGCCACCGCCGCGCTCCAGCGGGCCACCCGCCTGGAGGCGCTCGCGCCCGGCGGTGGGAGCGCCGACCCCCTCGCGGGCCTGCCGCTCTCGGACCCCGACGTCACCGACGGCACCCTGATGTTCTTCGAGAAACTGCGGGTCCGCACGGCCGCGTTCCCGCCCGCCCCCGCCGACGCCGAGTACCAGCGGCGCTTCGCGCCCCTCGGCCTGCTGGCGTCGGCGAGCCCCTACCGGTCCCCGGAGCCCGAGCTGGCCGACGCCCTGCGCGAGGGATTCACCGAGGGCAGGGAGCGGGTCGAGTACGCCGCCGCGCACGCCGAAGGACCGGAACAGAACGGCTGGCGGCTCGCGTACCACGCCTTCGACCACAACGCGGACTTCTTCGAGACGGGGGTGCTGACCGACCCGGAGTGGACGGTCCGCGACCGCGACGCGGCCCGGCTGCTGCGCGCCGCGGCCGCCCGCAGCGGTCTGTGGGGCGGCCACGGCTACGAGGCCGCCTCCGCGATGACGTGGCACGACGCGGACGGGGAGCCGCTGGAGGGGCGCCACACCTACACACTGCGCTTCGAACAGCCGCCGCCCGTCGACGCGTTCTGGTCGCTCACCATGTACGACCTGCCCGAGTACCACCTCGTCGCCAACCCGCTCGACCGGTACGCGATCGGTGACCGCACCGCCGGACTGCGCCGCGCCGCCGACGGTTCTCTCACCCTCCAGCTGCGGCCGGGCCGCCCGGAGGACGCGGAGGCCGCCGCCAACTGGCTGCCCACCCCGCCCGGACGGTTCCGCCCCGTCCTGCGGATGTACGAGCCGCGGGCCGCGCTCTTCGACGGCGGTTACGAGCTGCCGGCGATCCGCCGGGTGACCTGACCGGTGCGCGGGACCGGGGGCGGCCGTCGTCACTATGATCGTGGGGCCGTCCGCCGCACCACGTCTGGAGCCCCTGATGACGCCGCCGCCCACCGCCCGGGTCCTGGTCACCCTCGACGAGGACCTCGCGCGGGCCGCCGCCGACCGCCAGGGCGCGCTGTGGAAACTGGCCGAGTCCGGGCGGGCCCTGGACGCCAATGTCGTACGGCTGCCACCGGGCGCGGCCGTCGGCGAACACACCGACCACGTGCTCGACGTGCTGCTCGTCGTCCTGGACGGCGACGGGGGGCTCGGCACGCCCGCCGGGACCGAGCCGCTCGCCCCGCGTGCCGTGGTGTGGCTGCCGAGGACCTCGCGCCGTTCACTGACCGCGGGGGAGCGCGGGCTGGTCTATCTGACGGCGCACCCGCGCCGCCCCGGTCTGACGGTCGCCCCCGCGCCGCCGGACGCCGCCCCCGTGCGGGCGCCCGCGGCGGAGGGCGGCGAGCCGCCCTGTGCGCTGAACCATGTCTGCGCCGCGTGCGGACGCCTCTGCGGGGAGCGCGACGCGCGGTTCTGCGCCCGCTGCGGCGAGGCGCTGCCCGGCTGACGGCGCCGGGGCGGGCCCGGCGACGGCCTCCGGCAGCACGTCACCGGGGCCGGACTCAGGCCGAGTCGCGCCGGACCAGTTCGGTCGGGAGGATCACCGTGGAGGTGTCCTCGCCGCCGATCTGGGCGAGCAGCACCCGTACCATCTCCGTGCTGATACGGTCCCACGGCTGACGGATCGTGGTCAGCGCGGGCCGGGTGTCCAGCGCCGCGGGCGAGTCGTCGAAACCGCCCACCGCGACATCCTCGGGCACCCTGCGTCCCGCCTCCCGCAGCGCCGTGAGCACCCCCTGCGCCATCAGGTCGGAGGCGACGAACACCGCGTCGAGATCCGGTGCCCGCCGCAGCAGTTCCGCGGCGGCGGCCTCCCCGCTCGCCCGGCTGTAGTCCCCGGCGGCGATCAGCCGTTCGTCGGCCTCGATACCGGCCTCGGCGAGGATCTCCCGGTAGCCCGCCAGCCGTTCCGTGCCGCCCGGGGTGTCCAGCGGGCCGGTGACCGTGGCGATCCGCCGGCGCCCGCCGCGTACGAGATGGCGCACCATCTCACGCGCGCCGTCCCGGTCGTCGGCCGCGACGTAGCTGACCTTCGAACTCTGCCCGAGCGGTTTCCCGCAGGCCACCAACGGTACCCGGGCCGCCCGCAGTTGCTCGGCGACCCGGTCGCCGGAGTGGCTGGACACCAGCAGGACGCCGTCGACATGGCCCGCGGTGATGTACCGGGCGATCCGGCGCCGTTCGTCCTTCGTCCCCGCGATCATCAGCAGCAGCGGGATGTCGTGCGCGGCCAGCGCCTGGGTGCATCCCCGCAGCAGCACATTGAAGTTGGGGTCCTCGAAGAACCGCTCCTGCGGCTCGGTGAGCAGGAAGGCGACCGAGTCGGAGCGGCCCGTGATGAGACTGCGGGCATGCCGGTTGACGACATAACCCGTCCTGCGGATCGCGGCGTTGACCGCCTCTTCTGCGGCCGGGCTCACATAGTGGCCGCCGTTGAGGACCCGCGAGACGGTGCCCCGGGAGACACCGGCCTCCCGTGCCACGTCGTGGATGGTCGGCGGCTTGCGCCGGCCGTTGGTGCCCGTGCGGCTCATACCTGTCGTTCTCTCGTGATCGTGCCTGTCGCGTCAGGACTTTACGGCCCCGGACAGCAGGTCCAGGCTCCAGAACCGCTGGATGACCAGGAAGAGGGCGATCAGCGGTACCACCGCGAGCAGCGCACCCGTGATGACCAGAGTGTAGAGCGCCGGGGTGTTGGAGCCCTGCTGGAGGAGGGTGTACAGACCGAGTGTGATGGGGAACTTCTGATCGTCGCCGAGCATGATGTAGGGGAGGAGGAAGTTGTTCCAGATGGCCACGAACTGGAAGAGGAACACCGTCACCAGTCCCGGCAGCATCATCGGCAGTGCCACCGACCGGAAGATCCGCCACTCACCCCCGCCGTCCATCCGGCCGGCCTCCACCACGTCGGGAGGCACGGACGCCGACGCGTAGATCCGGGCGAGGTAGATCCCGTACGGGGAGAGGATCACCGGCAGCAGCACGGACAGATAGCTGTCGGCCAGGTCGGCCTTCGCCATCAGCAGGTACTGCGGTACGGCGAGGATGACCGGCGGCATCAGCACGCCGGCGAGCAGCACGTTGAAGAGCGTCTCGCGGCCGCGGAAGCGGTAGACGGCCAGGGCGTAGCCGCTGAGGGCGGAGACCGCCGTCGAGAGCAGGGCGCCGGCGCCGGAGTAGAACAGGGAGTTGAGCATCCACCGCCAGTACACGCCCTCCCGGTACGCGGACAGCTCCGCGACGTTGTCCGCGAACCCCGTGCCGGGCAGGAAGGTGAAGGTGGAGAACAGTTCGCGGCCCGACTTGGTGGCGGCCACCACGATCCACGCCACGGGCAGCAGACAGTAGAGCGCGCCGGCCAGCAGGGTGATCGTCGGCACCCAGGCGATCCGGCGCCGGGCCTTCGGCCGGGGCGCCGGCGGCCCCTGCGGGGTGCCCGGCGTGGTGCCGGCCGCGGGCGCGGTACGGCGGGTGGTGAGGGCGTTCACGGGGTCTCTCCCTGGTTCGAGCGGGAGTTCGCGGCCTTCAGGAAGCCGAAGGACAGGACGAGGGTCACGACCGCGATGACCACGGAGGTGGCCGCCGCCGCGTGGATGTCGCCGTTGACGAAGGCGTCCTGGTAGACCTTCATCAGCGGGGACCAGGTGGTGGAGAGCGAGTTGGTCAGGGGCTTGAGGGTGGTGGGTTCGCTGAACACCTGGAGGGTCGCGATGATGGAGAAGAAGAACGTCAGCACCAGCGCGGGCGCCACGATCGGGATCTTGATCCGCAGCGCGGTCTGGAGCTGCGAGCAGCCGTCCAGCCGGGCCGCCTCGTAGATCTCCACCGGGATCGAGCGCAGCGACGTGTAGATGACGATCATGTTGAAGCCGGTGCCGCCCCACAGCGCGATGTTGGCGAGCGCCAGGTACAGCGGCCCGCCGTCCAGGAGGTTCGGCCCGGGCAGTCCGGCCTTGTCCAGCAGGTAGTAGAAGGGGCTCACGTCCGGCAGGTAGAGGAAGCCCCACATCATCGCGGCGATCACACCGGGCACGGCGTACGGCAGGAAGATCGCGAGCCGGGAGAAGCCGCTGAGCCGGGTGCGCTCGGCGTCCAGCATCAGGGCGAGGACCAGCGCGAGGCCGAGCATCGCGGGGACCACCATCGCCCCGTACCCCAGCACGCGCAGCGCGCTGGAGAGCAGTTGGGAGTCGGTGAGCGCGTCCGCGTAGTTGGAGAGCCCGGCCCAGACCTCCTGGCGGGCGCCCCGGCCGAGGCCGAGCCCCTTGACCTCGACCTTGCGCAGGCTCAGATAGAGGGCGTATCCGATGGGCAGGGCGAAGAAGAGTGCGAAGAGCGTGACGGCCGGCAGGAGAAAGGCGTACGGCGCGCCGCGCACCCGCCGGCCCGTCCGGCCCGAGGCGCCCGCCGGGCGCGGGGTGGCGGCCATCAGCCGGTGACTCCGAAGCCCTGCTTCTTCAGGTCGGCGACGGTGGCCTCCTGCATGCCGGCGAGGGCCGTGCCGAAGTCCGACCTGTTCTTGGCCGCGGTGGCGAAGGCGTCCCGGAAGGTGGTGTACGCGACGTTCACGTTCGGGCCCCACGCGGAGGGCGCGGTGGTCTTCGCGATCTCGGCGGCCGTGGTGTAGAAGTCCGGCTGGTTCGAGAAGTACGCGGGCGGCTCGCTCAGCGCGCCGCCCGACTGTGCGGCGGTGGCGGCCGGGTAGATCCCGCCCTCCTTGACCATCGCGGCCAGGGCGGCGCTGTCGGTGTTCAGCCAGGTGGCGAACTTCGCCGCGGCCTTCTTGTGCTTCGAGTCGTTGGTGACACCGGTGGACGAGCCGCCCCAGCTCCCGGTCGCCGGCTCGGCCGCGTCCCACTGCGGCAGCGGCGCCATGGCCCACTTGTCCTTGGTGTCGGGCGCGGCGGTCGTCAGGGTGCCGGGCGCCCAGACCGCGCTGACCCAGGCGATCTGCTTGCCCGTGTTGAGCGCCTTGTTCCACGACGGGGTGTACATGGGCTGGTTGTCGATGGCGCCCTCCTTGACGAGACCGCCCCAGAAGTCCGCGACCTTCTTCGTGGCGGCGTCGTCGATCCCCACCTTCCAGGTGTCGCCCTGGGTGGTCCACCACCGGGCGCCCGCCTGCTGGGCGAGACCGGCGAACAGGCCCGCGTCGTTGCTGGAGAACGTCGTCAGGGCCTTGGACGGGTCCTTCTTCTTCAGCGCGCGGGCGGTTTCGGCGAACGCGTCCCACGTGGTGGGGACGGTGAGCCCGTACTCCTTGAAGAGGTCCGCGCGGTAGTAGAACATCATCGGCCCGGAGTCCTGCGGGACCGCGTAGACGGCGTCCGTGCCGAGGGTGGTCTGCTGCCAGATGCCCGCGGCGAACTTGTCCTTCGCGTCGCCGACCTCGCCGGAGATGTCGGCGAGGACGTCGTTGCTGACCAGGGTCGGCAGCGCCTGGTACTCCGCCTGGACCAGGTCGGGGGCCTTCTTCGCCTTGGCCGCGGTGATGATCTTGGTGACCAGGTCGTCGCCCGACGCCTGCTTCTTCACCGTCACCTTGATGCCGGTCTTCTCGCCCTCCGTGGTGTTCCAGAGTTCGGCGACCTTGTCCATGCCGGGCGCCCAGGCCCAGTAGGTGAGATCGGCCGGCCCGTCGGCCCCCGCGTCGTCGTCGCCGGAACCCGAACCGGAGCCGCACGCGGCGAGCGCGGTGGCACCGAGCGCGATGGCGAGGGACGTGGCCACGAGGCGTCTGCGCGTCGTGAATTGCATGGTGTTACTCCCCTGACGAACCCTGACGGAGGTCCGCGACCTGAGTACGGCGGACCGGCCCTGCTCTGTGAGCGTTCACAGTAGAGAAACTTCCCGGACACTTGTCAATGGTTGTTCCTGTGCGCTTATGTTGGATCCATCGGGTCGTCGCGATGTGTGCACGTTCCCACACCCGACGCACCCGGCGGCCCCGTCCGCTCGTCAGCCGTACCGCACCACAGGAGGCAATCCATGCCGCAGACCGCGCCCGAGGGCCCCCCGAAACACGCCCTGGCGTTCGGCGGGGACTACAACCCCGAGCAGTGGCCGGAGGCCGTCTGGCAGGAGGACGTACGCCTCATGCGCGAGGCCGGCGTCAACCTCGTGTCGGTCGGCATCTTCTCGTGGGCCCTGCTCGAACCGGAGCCGGGCCGCTACGACTTCGGCTGGCTGGACCGGGTCGTCGACCTGCTCCACGAGAACGGCGTACGGGTCGACCTCGGCACGCCCACCGTCGCCCCGCCCGCCTGGTTCTACCGCGACCACCCGGAGGCGCTCCCCGTCAGCCGCGAGGGCACGCGGTACGCGTTCGGCTCACGCGGCGCGATCTGCCACAGCTCACCGGCGTACCGCGCGGCCTCCTCCGCCATCACCGAACAGCTCGCCCTGCGCTACGGCTCCCACCCCGCGCTGGCCCTCTGGCACGTCCACAACGAGTACGGCGTCCCCGTCAGCGCCTGCTACTGCGACGGGTGCGCCGTCCACTTCCGTACCTGGCTGCGCGCCGCCCACCAGGACCTCGACGCGGTCAACGAGGCCTGGGGCACCGCCTTCTGGGGCCAGCGCTACGGCTCCTTCGAGGAGATCCAGCCGCCCCGGGCCACCCCCACCGTGTGCAACCCCGCCCACCGGCTCGACTACGCGCGCTTCGCCGACGCCACCATGCGCGAGAACTTCGTACGGGAACGGGACCTGCTCCACCGGCTCGCCCCCGGCATCCCCGTCACCACCAACTTCATGACCGCCCTCAGCCAGTGCGAATCCGTCGACTACTGGGCCTGGGGACGCGAGGTCGACCTCGTCACCAACGACCACTACCTGATCACCGACGGACGCCGCACCCACGTGAACCTCGCCATGGCCGCCGACCTCACCCGGTCCGTGGCCGGCGGCGCCCCCTGGCTGCTGCTCGAACACTCCACCAGCGGCGTCAACTGGCAGCCCCGCAACCCCGCCAAGGCGCCCGGTCAGATGGCCCGCAACAGCCTCGCCCACGTGGCACGCGGCTCCGAGGGCGCGCTGTTCTTCCAGTGGCGCCAGTCCCGGCGCGGCGCCGAGAAGTTCCACTCCTCGATGGTGCCGCACGCCGGCACCGACAGCCGCGTCTGGCGCGAGGTGGTCGGCCTCGGCGCCCACCTGGACAGCCTCGCCACCGTACGCGGCACCCGTACCGTCGCCGACGCCGCCGTCGTCTGGGACTGGCAGTCCTGGTGGGCGCAGCGCCTCGAATGGCGGCCGAGCGAGGACCACGACGCCCGCGAGCGCGCCGACTCCTTCTACGAGGCGCTCTACGACCGCCACCTCACCGTGGACTTCGCCCACCCCGAGGCCGATCTCTCCCGCTACCCGCTCGTCGTGGTGCCCGCCCTCTACCTCGCCACCGAGGCGACCGGCCGCAACCTGCGCGCGTACGTCGAGAACGGCGGCACGCTCGTCGTCTCGTACTTCTCCGGCATCGTCGACGAACACGACGCCGTCCATCCCGGTGCCCATCCCGGCGCGCTGCGCGACGTCCTCGGCCTGACCGTCGAGGAGTTCTCCCCGCTCGGCGAGGGCGAACGCGTCCGGATCACCGCGGCCGACGGCTCCGAACTGACCGCCGACGTGTGGAGCGAGTTCGTCGTCCCGCGGGGCGCCGAGACGGTGTGGACGTACGCCGACGGGCTCGCCGCGGGCCACCCGGCCGTCACCCGACACCGCCTCGGCCGCGGCACCGCCTGGTACGTCTCCACCCGGCTCGCCCCCGGCGCGCTCGACACGATCCTCGGCGCCGCCGCCGACGACGCCGGGATCGCGCCGCGCGCCGAACTGCCGCACGACGTCGAGGTCGTCCGCCGGTCCGGGGAGAGCGGAGAGTACGTGTTCGCCATCAACCACACCGCCACGGACGCGAAGGTCCCGCTGTTCGCAGCGGGCACCGAACTCCTCACCGGCGAACGGGCCTCGGGCGGGCTCGCACTGCCGGCCGGAGCCGTACGGGTCGTGAAGCTCGACGTCTGAGGGCCGCCTCCCGGTGGTACGCCCGGCCGCCCCGCGCGTACCACCGGGAGGCACATGGAGCACCGATCGGCACACGTACCACCGAGCAAGGCACATGCCGACGAGCCGCACACGCGTCGACGAGCCGCACATGTGCCACCGCGCACCACCGAGACACACCGCCTGCCCGCCCACCGGTCGAAGGGACATCGACGATGCACCTCGCACACCGCACCTGGCGCACCCGACTCGGGGCCACCGCCATAGCCGCGCTCGGCGCGCTGCTCCTGACCGCGCTCCCCGCCCAGCAGGCCCGGGCCGCCGCGACGCTCACCAACCCCGGCTTCGAGGCCGACGCCACCGGGACCGCCACCCCCACCGGCTGGTCGACCTACTCGGCCGCGGGGCAGCACGCCGCCTCCTTCACCGAGAGCGGCGGCGCCTCCGGGAACCGCCGCCTCAGCCACTGGTCGGCCTCCGCGTACAAGGTCGAGACCTACCAGTACCTGACCGGGCTGGCCGACGGCACGTACACACTCAGCGCCCGCGTCCGCTCCAGCGGCGGCCAGAACTCCGCGTACATCGCCCTGCGCAACTGCGGCAGTGCCGAACAGCGCACGGATCTGCCGCCCACCGCCGACGGCGCCTGGATCCGTCTCGTCACCTCGGTCCGGGTGACCGGCGGCAACTGCACCGTCAGCCTCAACTCCGACGCGCACGCGGGGGAGTGGGCCAACTTCGACGACCTGACGTTCGCGCCGGGCGCCACCGGGCTCGCCATCAAGGGCGGCGACCTCTCCACCCTCCCGAAGAACGAGGCGTTCGGCGCCGTCTACAGCAGCGCCACCGGGCAGCGCGGCGACGCGCTCGGCCTGCTGCGCGGGGCGGGCATGAACTACGCACGGCTCAAGGTGTGGGTGAACCCGGCCGACGGCTACAACAACAAGGCACGCGTCCTCGCCCTGGCCGAGCGGGCCAAGGCCGAGGGCATGAAAGTACTGATCGACTTCCACTACTCGGACCGCTGGGCCGACCCCGGCCAGCAGAACAAGCCCGCCGCCTGGGCCTCGCACCCGTACAGCCGGCTCCGTACCGACGTCTACAACCACACCTACGACGTGCTCAACGCCCTCAAGGCGCAGGGCACCACGGCCGACATGGTCCAGATCGGCAACGAGATCAACGGCGGCATGCTCTGGCCGGAAGGCTCCACCGACAACTGGACCCAGCTCGCCGGCCTGCTGACCTCCGGCGCCCAGGCCGCGAAGGCCGTCTCCTCCACCACCCAGGTCGCGCTGCACCTCGCCAAGGGCGGCGACAACGCCGGCACCCGCTGGTGGTTCGACCAGGCCGTGGCCCGTCAGGTGCCCTTCGACGTGATCGCCCTCTCCTACTACGGGTACTGGCACGGACCGCTCTCCGGACTCCAGGCCAATCTGGACGACGTGTCCGCCCGCTACGGCAAGCCGGTGCTGGTCGCCGAGACCGCGTACGCCAGCACGCTCGCCAACGGCGACTTCCTGGAGAACAACATCGCCACCAGCGGCCAGTTGGCACCCGGCTACCCGGCGACCCCCGCCGGCCAGGCCGCCAATCTGCGCGACGTGATGAACGTCGTCGAGGCGGTCCCGGGCGGGCGCGGCCTGGGCATCGTCTACTGGGAGCCGGCCTGGACCGCCGTGAAGGGCAGCGGCTGGGACCCGCAGGACCCGTCCTCGGGCAACGCCTGGGAGAACCAGGCGCTCTTCGGGTACGACACCAGGCTCCTGCCCGCCGCCGGCTGGTTCGCCCACCGCTGACCGCCGGACGCGCCCCGCCGCCGTCCCGGTGCCCCACACGGTGCGACGCGACCGGCATGGCCGATTACTGACGGCGGAACAGGTCCCGGCACCGGGCCGTGCGCAGAGGAGACGCCATCGGCGGATCCCGCTGCTACGCTCACGAACCCCGGTGCCGTGACCCGGCCGGCGGCCGGGCCAGGAGGAGACAAGGAGCGGCATCGTGGGCACAGTCGTCGACGACGCCACCGCCGCCGAGTTCCACGCGTTCTTCGAACGGCATTACGCGGAACTCTCCCGGCTGGCCTACCTGTTGACCGGCGAGGCCGACACGGCCGACGATCTCGCCTCGGACGCCCTGCTCGCGCTCTGGCACCGCTGGGACCGGGTCAGGGCGGCCGACCACCCCGTCGCGTACGCCCGCGGGGTGGTCACCAACCTGGCCAAGTCCCGTATCCGCAGCGCCGTACGGGAGCGCCGCCGCGTCGCGCTGTTCTGGTCGCAGCGCGGCGACCGGTTCGACGGGCCCGACGTGCCCGCCGTGCTCGACGTACGGACGGCGCTGCGCCGGCTGCCGTTCCGTAAACGCGCCTGTGTGGTGCTGCGCCACGCCCTCGACCTCTCGGAACGGGACACGGCGCTCACCCTCGGCATCTCGGTGGGTACCGTCAAGAGTCAGACGTCCCGGGGCATGGCCGAGCTGCAACGGCTGCTCGGCCCGGGCACGTCGCCGCAGCGGGTGCACGCCACGGTCGCGGCGGACGGTACCGGAGGAGGCAGCGGCTGATGGTGGACGACGACCTGCCCGCGCGGTTGCGGGAGGCGGCCGGGGAGCACCGCCCCGACCGCGCGCGCATGCTCGCGCGCGTGGAACGCGGCATGGCGGGCCCGAGGCCCGCGGGACACCCCGGGCGCCGCGGCCGGCCGGCCGGCTGGCCGCGGGTGGCCGTGGTGACGGCCGCGGCGGCCGGCGCGCTCGGCGTCGGAGCGCTCGCCCTCGTCACCACCCAGGACTCCCCGCACCAGACGGTGGTGGCCTCCCCGGACCCGGCGGGACCGCCCGCGGCCCCCGCTCCGGGCGTCTCGTCCCCGCGCGCCCCGGTGGAGCGGTCGCCGGGCCGGAGCCCGGAGGACCCCGCCACGGCCGGGAGCGGCTACCTCCGGTCGGACGGTGTCGTGGACCCGAACAGCAACGCCTACTGGGCGCAGAGCAACGTCACCCTCAGGACCGAGCAGCCGCTGACGGCGCTCATGGTGGAACTGCGCATCGCCGAGACCGGCGGGATCGAGGACGCCGGTTCCTGGCGGTCGCTGCCCGAGGAGGACTTCACCGTCTCCGTCCGGGTGCGGGACGGGGCGCTGGTCTACCGGTGGACCCTGCGGGCCGGCGCGACCGTCCCGGCCGGCGAACACGTCTTCGCGGGCCAGTACAACCACGCCGAGGGCGGCCGTGACGCCGAGGACGACCGCTACACGGCACGGGCGACCTCCTCCGGCGGCCCCGCCGAGGTGACGGGCGGCTTCGCCCCGGGCGGCTGACCCGCCGATCCGGACGACAGATCCTCAAGGACCGGTACGGGATTCGAGGTCGCGGCGGGTGTCGTCGCCGTAGACGCCGGTCTCGTCGCCCCGGATGCCGTACCAGAGCTGGAACCGGCCGACGGCCTCGGTCAGTGTGGTGTCGTACGTACCGGTGACATCGCCGCCCTCGTACACATTCGGGATGCGCAGCAGCCGCTCCTGCAACTCGGTGACCTCCGGGCCGCTGTCGCCCTCCTGGAGTACGGGAGCGGTGGCGCCCGGGTCGGCGGGGGCGGCCGGGGGTGTGGTGCCGGCGGGCGGGCCCGTCGGGGCCGGAGTGGGGTTCCCGGGCGGTTCCGTGGTGGGGGCCGGAGCGGGGGGCGGCTCCGCGGCCTCGCTGGTGCCGCCCGAACCGCCCCAGGTGAGCAGCAGCGCGATGCCGAAACCCACCACCCCTGCAGCGGCCACCGAGAGCAGGGCGGTGAACCGGGCGTTGCGCGGCCGGACCACCCCGGCCGTCCACCCGCCCGCGCCGGCCTGGGCGGGGACGGGGGGCAACTCCTCGGTGTCCTCGCTGTCCTGGGAGTTCGAGGCCGCCCGTCCCCCGCGGGGTCCCCGGGACGGCCCGGAAGTCCCCGACTGCCCCGATGCTCCTGACGGACCCGGCGGTCCCGGCGGTCTTGCCGACTTCGCGTCGAGCGGGACATGTTCCCAGCCCTCGCCCCGGCCGTCCTCCCGGCTCTCGGGGTCGGTGTCCTCCGGCCGGAAGAGCTCCGTGAAGTCGGAGAGCGCGCGGGGCCGCCGGCGGCGCATGACATGCGTCGGTTCCAGCACTGTGCGTCGCCCGGGCCGCGTGTGATCGGATGGCTCCGTCACTCTCGCCTCCTTCACCCCTTGCCTGACTGTCCGTTCGGATCGGGACGCTACCTTGATCTCGCGAGACATGTGTGCGAATGGAGTCAAGTGGCAGGTGACAGGGGTGGCGCCCCCCCGGGGGGGGGACCCCAGCGGTGACCGGGCCGGCCCGGGGGCGGGCAGCAGCCGGTCGGGCACCGGCAACACGACGTTGGACGCAGCGC